>NZ_LGZA01000019.1:0-49842 GCF_001308005.1 Neisseria sp. 74A18 | reverse complement strand
AAAAGTTTGCCGACCGACACAACCATATCAACGGCATTGAGAATTTTTGGAATCAGGCGAAACGTGTCTTGCGCAAATACAACGGAATCGACCGAAAATCTTTTCCTCTGTTCTTGAAAGAATGTGAATTTCGTTTTAACTTCGGGACACCAAAGCAGCAGTTAAAAACTTTGCGGCTTTGGTGTGGTGTTTAGGGCTAATCTACTTCAGCCCCTAATATTAAGTTGATTAACTATACAATGCCTGAACCTGTTGAAACCTCCCGAAATGGAGCCGCTATGCCCCGCATCAGTATTCCCCACCCTGAAAAAACCCTTTTCGGCACATCGGTTGCGGTACACATCGGCGACATCAATTACGGCAACCATCTTGCCAACGATGCGGTGCTGCGTATCTGCCACGAATGCCGTATCCGCTGGCTGGCGCAACACGGTTTTACCGAGCTGGACGCAGGCGGAACGGGATTGATTATGACGGATGCCGCCGTGCGCTATCTTGCTCAGGCACGGCACGGCGACATGTTGGATATCGTTATGGACATCTCCGACATAAGCCGAAGCGGTTTTACTTTGCTATATAACATTTCCCGCACGTCCGACCGGCAGGCGGTCGCCGCGGTACAAACAGGCATGGTATGTTTCGATTATGCCACGCAAAAAATAAGCCGCCTGCCGGAAAGCCTGCGGGCGGCGTGCGAGGCCGTCTGAAAACATTCAGACGGCCTCTGACAGATATGGCCCCGCCGACAGGAATCGAACCTGTATTTTACGCTTAGGAGGCATACGTTCTATCCGTTGAACTACGGCGAGCTTTTATCAAAACAATCAAGATACCCTTGCCAATGACTGTTCGGCCAGCGCTCTCATTGCTCGGGTAACTTCATTGTCGGGCAACACATCCAAACATGCTACGGCACTTTTTACCGCCTTCTCAGCCTCACCGGCAGCATAAGGCAACGCTTGGGAATCCATTACATGACGGTAAATTTTATCGAAAGAACCCCTGTCGGCATGTTGCAAAGCCTCTCTCACATCCTGCGCCACTTGCTCGCTGCCCTGCCTCATCAGATAAATTAACGGCAACGTCGGCTTGCCCTCCGCCAAATCATCGCCTACATTCTTACCGATCTCATCGGCGTTACCCGAATAATCCAACACATCATCAATGATTTGAAATGCCGTGCCGACATACATACCGTAATCTTTGAGTGCCTTTTCCTGCTCAGGAGTAGCACCGGCCAATATCGCCCCCACTTGGGCCGCCGCTTCAAACAGTTTGGCCGTTTTATATTGGATAACTTGAACATATTCGGCTTCGGTGATATCGGTGTTGCCGATATTCATCAGCTGCATGACTTCACCTTCTGCGATGATGTTGGTTGCATCCGCCATCACTTCTAAAATTCTCATACTGCCCGAACCGACCATCAGCTGAAATGCACGGGTATAAAGAAAGTCGCCAACCAAAACAGCCGCCGCGTTGCCGAACAGATTATTGGCCGTTTCCCGACCTCTGCGCAATTCGCTTTCATCCACAACGTCATCATGCAGCAATGTCGACGTATGGATAAACTCAACCATCGCAGCCAACGAATACAGCTTGGGGTCGTCATATCCCAACGCCTTCCCTGCCAAAATGGTAATAATCGGTCTCAAACGCTTTCCGCCCGCGCTGATAATATAAGTACCTATTTGCGAAATTAACGCAACTTCAGACTGCACAGCCCGGTTAACAACTACGTTTACCTTCTCAAGATCGTCGTTCAGATGGCGTTGGAAATACGGCAGATTATTTAACATGATGAAATGGCTTCAGTATAAAACTTGGAAACAAGCTGAGAAATATTTACGACGCGCGATTATAGCAGCAAAGCAAGCCCGCTGCACCGACATTCGGCTCCGCTTACTTTTTCCAAACAAATAAACTTTGACAAAACAGCAAAATATCATTAACATGGCGAATTTCGCGCATGGTGCGCGGAAGTTTAATAAACCCTTATGGAGTTGAGTATGTACGCGGTCGTAAAAACCGGCGGTAAACAATACAAAGTTACCGTTGGCCAAAAATTGAAAGTAGAACAGATACCTGCCGAACTCGACAGCCAAATCGAACTGAACGAAGTTTTGATGATTGCTGACGGCGAATCTGTAAAAGTGGGCGCACCCTTCATCGAAGGTGCAAAAGTGACAGCCAAAGTGGTTGCTCACGGTCGTGGCGAAAAAGTGCGTATTTTCAAAATGCGCCGTCGCAAACACTACCAAAAACGCCAAGGTCATCGCCAAAATTTCACCCAAATCGAAATCGTGGCAATTGCTTAATTAATCAGGAGTAAAGAAAATGGCAACCAAAAAAGCTGGTGGTAGCTCTAAAAACGGTCGCGATTCAGAAGCCAAACGCCTGGGTGTAAAAGCTTACGGCAATGAACTGATTCCTGCCGGTTCTATCATTGTGCGTCAACGCGGCACCAAATTCCACGCCGGAGAAAACGTAGGCATGGGTAAAGACCATACCTTGTTCGCCAAAGTCGATGGTTATGTGGAATTCAAAACCAAAGGCGCGTTGAACCGCAAAACCGTTAGCGTTCGCCCTTACACCGGTGCTGACGAATAAGCTGGCGCAACTTAATTGATTAAGTTAAACCGCACAAAGAGAATTTGTTTTTCTCGGTGTGCGGTTTTTCATTTCCGGATATATAGTCTATCAACTTGTTTTTAATACAAGGCAGCAAGCCGCCGGCAATACAGCATTACGGAAGCGATTCTATTACCCTTCAGCGGCTTACACATCGCTCTTTGAGCTAAGGCACAGCAATGCCGTAGTATAAAGTTAAGTTGACTGACTATACATATTCCTTTCACACAACAAATTCTCATGCGTGCCGCCAAAAGGCTTGCGAAGCGGTTTTAGCCTCATAAGCCTTCTTCACGGCACACCCTAAAAGGTGATGGATCAAGAACAGATTTTGAATCGAAAACGTAGCTCCCACGCCATCCGACACTATGCTTTAACCCGACCGGCCTGAATACTGCAATCAGATTCGGTTTATCCGTTATAATTCGTCTAAGGCCGTCTGAAAACAACTATAGCCAATCAACTTAACTTTATACTACGGCATTGCTGCAACTTGTATTAACAATATGCTGATTGACTGTATACAGCATCCTTACAACCGGCAAACATACGTTTTCGATATCTGCTGCAACGGCTTATACCGACCGCTTTGCATTTTTCAACCACCCTTAGCTCCGTTTTATTGACTGCTTTAATGCCAAAGGAACAGCCATGACCACCAACTGCGATATTATCATTGTCGGCGCCGGGCCTGCCGGACTGAGTTTCGCCCGTGCGCTTGCCGATAGCGGATTGAGTATTACCCTTATCGAAAAAAGCACGCTCGAAACCCTGCAAAACCCGCCTTATGACGGCCGTGAAATCGCGCTGACCCATTTATCAAGAGAAATCATGCAGCGTTTGGGCACATGGCAGCGTATTCCTGAGAACGAAATCTACCCTTTACGCGATGCCAAAGTATTGAACGGGCATTCAGAATACCAACTTCACTTCCCCCAACCGTCACACGCCAGAGGCGAACCTACCGATCGTCTCGGTTATCTGATTTCCAATCACAACATCCGCAAAGCATCTTATGAAGCCGTGGCGGAAGCGGATAATGTTGAATTTATCTGCGGCATGGGCGTAAAGGAAGTGAGAACGTCAACAGAGCAGGCAGAAGTTACTTTAGAGAACGGTAGCGTGTTAACCGCCAAACTGCTGATTGCCGCCGACAGCCGGTTTTCGCAAACCCGCCGACAGTTGGGTATTGCATCCGATATGCACGATTACGGCCGCACCATGTTTTTATGCCGTATGAAACATACTCTTTCCAACCGGCATACAGCCTTTGAGTGCTTCCACTACGGCCGAACCATCGCCCTGCTTCCGCTGGAAGAACACCTGACCAACACTGTGATTACCGTAGATAGCGACCGCGTTTCCTCGATTCAAAATCTGTCTCCCGAAGCATTGGCTGCCAGCATCAAACAACAGCTTGGCGGTCGTTTGGGCGACATGGAATTGGTGAGCTCCATTCATTCTTACCCGCTGGTAGGTATGTTGGCAGAACGTTTTTACGGCACACGCAGTGCATTGATAGGCGATGCGGCGGTCGGTATGCACCCTGTTACGGCGCACGGCTTTAACTTGGGTTTATCCAGTGCCGATATTTTGTCCGCCTTAATCAACGAGGCCGTGCAACAAGGGCGCGATTTTGCCTCTTCTTCGCTGCTTGCCCGCTACGACAGCAAACATTCTCTGCACGCCCGCCCGCTCTATTACGGCACCAATATGCTGCTGAAACTGTTTACCAACGAAACTCCGCCTGCCAAACTGTTACGCGGATTGGTGCTTCGAGTCAGCAACAATCTGCCGCCGCTTAAAAAACTGATTACCCAGCAGCTTACCGGATAAATCGGGCATCAATACCTCAGAGGCCGGAGCCTTTGCGCCCCGAACGCGGATGCAGTTCAAAGCGTAGCAGCGCAACCGATACAGACATAATCATAGATGTCAGGCGGCGCGAGCGAGCTGCGCCCAACGCAGAAATGCACCGCAGATAGGGATTTGCAGAGGTCTCTATTTAATATTTTCCTGTCCCTCCGCATCTTGGCTCACTTCATCCCCTTTTTGCGGCCATGATTCTTGAGCTAAGGCCGGGGGATCAATAACGGGAATGTCGCTGACAGGGGTCTGTTCTTCCAAAGCAATATCGGCATCGTTATTTTTGCCTGCCCCCTCTATTTCGCCCATCACCGAAGGGGGAGGAACGGCAAAATCCGGCGTATCGCCTTCTTGATGATCCGAGTGGCTGAGATAGGCTAAAGTTACGGCTGCACCGCTGCGTTTGTTTAACTGTTCTTGCAGGGTTTTCTTATCCATCAGGCTGTGCGCGCTTTTGCTGAAATGCTGAATCACTTTTTGATAACTCCGGTTTAAATCATCAACGGCAGCAGCAGTTTCAATGAAATGCTCGTCTACTTTTTGGCGGTATTGTCCGAATTCTTGCATCAGCGTTTCTCTGTCTTGCCTGTTTTGGTTCACTTTAGACCGAAGAATCAGCCACATAATGAGCAAACCGCAAACAAGCCCTGCCAAAGCAGCCAATACCAGTTGGGCTTCCCAAGGTAGCGTAGTATTCATGTTTTTTCCTCTTAAATGGATGGATAAGGCGCAGCAACGGCGTGGCAGAAATAAGTTTATGTGCCATACATTAATCTTATCAATGAAATCGCTTTGTAAACAATGGAATTTTCCGTACATGCAAAAAGATTGGCGCACGGCACCTACATGCAGACACCATTGGCATTAAGAATATATTGAACGTTGCGCTCAGCGGCACCAACCAACTCAATTCACATACTCAGGATCAGGCATGGTTGTTAAAAAAACGGTTGAAGTTGCTTGGCGGTTAGGCATATCGGCCGCATTGTTGGCTTATACTTTGAGCGGCTGTGCGCTAAAACGGCATTTTGAAAAAAGTGACGCCTGCAATCCACCCCAATTGGCGTGGTCGGAACTGAAACAGGCATGTGTGATTCCTGCGGCCGCGGCAGACATTACAATCAACCGCTTGGGTGGTCATGCGCCTGCATATGCGGTTTTCTCTCAAGACCGTTCACATGTGGAAATGTTTGCCGACGATATGCCCGCAGGCACGATTCTTGAAGCAGTAAAAGGCGGTTATGTTTCACCCGATGGTAAAATCCGATTGCTTCGGAGAGATACTCAATGGAAGCTTGTGCGATAATGTGAAACTGTGTTTTCAGACGGCCTACACAGTATTAGGCCGTCTGAAAACGCGGTTTGGTAAGACTTTTTCCGTTTTAACCACAACTGGAATACGCCGCTCTCAGGTAAAATAAGCGCTTTATTTGCCGCCAACCGCAGCAACCAACAGCGGAGCAGCATCGGCCATAGTGTTACAGGCAGCTGTGCCATTACCTTAACCGATCAGGTAATGCGGATTTTTATATCAACAAACCCAGTGTAAAGAACAAATCATGCTAACCGTTTACAACACCCTCACCCGCCAAAAAGAAGAATTTATCCCCATCGACCCTAAAAACGTGCGCATGTACGTCTGCGGCATGACTGTTTACGACTACTGCCACTTGGGGCACGCCCGCGTGATGGTGGTGTTCGACATGATTGCTCGTTGGTTGCGCGCACAGGGCTATCCGTTGACTTATGTGCGTAACATCACCGACATCGACGATAAAATCATTGCCCGCGCCGCGGAAAACGGCGAAACCATCGGCGAGCTGACCGAACGTTTTATCCGAGCCATGAATGAAGATGCGGCGGCTTTAGGCGTGATCCGCCCCGATGTGGAGCCGAAAGCTACCGAGCATGTGCAACAGATGTTGGGCATGATTCAACGCCTGATCGACAACGGCAAGGCTTATGCCGCCGATAACGGCGACGTATACTACGCCGTGCGCGAATTTGCCGCATACGGCCAGCTTTCCGGCAAGTCGCTGGACGATTTGCGCGCGGGTGAGCGCGTGGAAGTGGACGGTTTCAAACGCGACCCGTTGGACTTCGTTTTGTGGAAAGCCGCCAAGCCCGGCGAACCGGCGTGGGAAAGCCCGTGGGGGCAGGGCCGCCCGGGTTGGCATATCGAATGCTCGGCCATGAGCGAAGAGTTGTTCGGCGACACTTTCGATATTCACGGCGGCGGTGCAGACTTGCAATTCCCGCATCATGAAAACGAAATCGCCCAAAGCTGCGGCGCGCACGGCGGTAGTTGCGGCCACAACCGTTCGGGCGGCAAAGCGATTGAAAGTCATGTGAAATATTGGCTGCACAATGGTTTTATCCGCGTCGATAACGAAAAAATGTCCAAATCGCTGGGCAACTTCTTTACCATCCGCGAAGTGTTGGAAAAATACGATGCCGAAGTGGTGCGCTTCTTTATTTTGCGTGCGCACTACCGCAGCCCGCTGAACTATTCCGATGCCCATTTGGACGATGCCAAAGGCGCGCTCACCCGTTTGTACACTGCTTTGAAAAACACGCCGCCTGCTGAGTTTGCAGTCAGCGAAAACGCCAACGACTACACCCGCCGTTTCTTCGCCGCCATGAACGACGATTTCGGCACCGTAGAAGCGATGGCCGTATTGTTTGAATTGGTCAGTGAAATTAACAAAACCAGCAGCAGCGAACTGGCGGGTTGCCTGAAAGCGCTTGGCGGCATCATCGGTTTGCTGCAACGTGATCCGTTGGAGTTTTTACAGAATAGAATAATTACTCTTAAGTTTACCGATCGCTATGATATTAATCATGATCTCTCCAACGAAGAAATCGAAAGCCTGATTGCACAGCGCAAACAAGCGCGTGCGGAGAAAAACTGGGCGGAATCAGACCGCATCCGCGATTTGCTCAATGCCGAAAACATCATTCTTGAAGACGGCGCGGGCGGCACGACTTGGCGGCGTGGTTGATTGAAACACAGAGTTTGCTGAATCATTAACTGATTGAAGCTGAAAGGCCGTCTGAAATGTTCAGACGGCCTGATTTTTATCTGCTCCATTGAATAAATTGATTGTGATTATCATTTGTTTCTTTGTGTGCGATAATGCGCTTATTGTTTCCGAAGTAAGCACGTCAGCAAAGGAGAAAAGTGATGACTACCCGTACCGAACACGACACTATGGGCAATGTGGAAGTGCCTGCCGAGGCCTATTGGGGCGCGCAGACCCAACGCAGCCGCGACAATTTCAAAATAGGTGGCGAAACCTTGCCCGAGCCTTTAATCAACGCGATGGCGCTCGTGAAAAAAGCAGCGGCTTACACCAACGCCTCACTCGGCCGCATTCAGCAGGAGCAGGCCGATTTGATTGTGAAGGCGGCGGATGATGTGTTGGCAGGCAAGCTGGCAGGGCAGTTTCCTTTGGTGGTGTGGCAAACCGGTTCGGGCACGCAGTCCAATATGAACATGAACGAAGTGCTGGCCAACCGCGCCAATGAAATCGCCGGCACGGGATTGGCGGCGTATCAGCCCGTGCATCCCAACGATCATGTGAACCATGCACAATCGACCAACGATTCATTTCCCACGGCGATTCACGTTGCGGCGGCGATTGAAATCAACCGCTTGCTGATTCCGGCGGTTAAAGCGCTGCGCGACACTTTGGACGCGAAAGCCAAGGCGTTTGCATCTATCGTTAAGATTGGCCGAACCCATTTGCAGGATGCGACACCGTTGACGCTGGGGCAGGAGTTTTCCGGCTACGTCAGTCAGTTGGATCACGGTTTAGGCCGTCTGAATGATGCTTTGAAAGGTTTGTACGAACTGCCTTTGGGCGGTACGGCGGTGGGCACGGGTTTGAACAGCCACCCCGATTATACGGTGAAGGCGGCGGAAAAGCTGGCCGAACTTTCCGGCTTGCCGTTTGTGACTGCGCCGAACAAGTTTGAAGCGCTGGCCGGGCGCGATGCTTGTGTGTATGCTTCCGGCGCGTTGAAAACGTTGGCGGCGAGCCTGAACAAAATCGCCAACGACATCCGCTGGCTGGCAAGCGGCCCGCGCTGCGGTTTGGGCGAGATTAAGATTCCCGAAAACGAGCCGGGTTCGTCCATTATGCCGGGCAAGGTCAATCCCACTCAGTGCGAGGCGATGACGATGGTGTGCTGCCAAGTGTTCGGCAACGATGTGGCGGTCGGCATGGCGGGCGCGTCGGGTAATTTTGAATTAAACGTTTACATGCCGGTGATCGGTTACAACCTGCTGCAATCGGTGCGCCTGCTCGGCGATGCCTGCAACAGTTTCAACGAACATTGTGCCGTCGGCATCGAACCCGTGCCGGAAAAAATCGATTATTTCCTGCATCACTCTTTGATGCTGGTAACGGCGCTGAACCGCAAAATAGGCTATGAAAATGCGGCGAAAGTGGCGAAAACGGCTTATAAAAACGACAAGTCTTTGCGTGAAACCGCGATTGATTTGGGGTTGCTCAGCGGAGAAGAGTTTGACGAGCTGGTGAAACCGGAAGATATGGTGGCGCCGCGTTAAGTTTTAAAAGTGTGTGAAGCTGGCAAGATGTAGCCAATTCACTATTGAGGCCGTCTGAATTTTTCAGACGGCCTCATGGTTTTTAAAGCATCTTGATGATCAACCGTTTTTCTCGATAGGCGCGTTGTGTTCTTTCCACGCCGCAAAACCGCCGTCGATGTGCGAAACGTTGGTCATGCCCATATCTTGCAGGGTTTTGGTGGCTAAGGCGCTGCGCCAGCCGGCACCGCAAAATAAGATGAACTCGGTATCTTCGTTGGCAAAAATCGGTTTGTGGTAGGGCGATTCGGGGTCAGCCCAAAATTCGAGCATCCCGCGCGGCGCATGAAACGCATTGGGTACTCTGCCGCTGTGTTCGAGTTCGCGGATGTCGCGGATGTCGATTAAGGTGGCTTTTCCCGATTCGGCACGGCGGCGGGCTTCTTCAACGCTGTGCGTGGTGATTTGGCTCATGGCTTCGTTAACCAGCGCTTTGAATCCTTTTGTAATCGGCATGATTTTCTCCTGTGTAGTGTTTCCATCACATCAGGCCGTCTGAAACGGAATTTTGCCCGTTTACGATACGGACGGCGAACGGTGCGCGACGGCTTGATAAGCGCAGTCTAAGGGATATCGGCGCAACAGAAAACCGCAGCGTGTTTATCTTGGGACATTCCGTTTTTAGACGGCCTGAATGCGGCGAGGCTCAATGCGGTTTTTGAGTGACCGGCACGCAGCCCCAGCCGTCGTAGCAGCCGTTGTTTTTCTCAGCCAACACCATCAGCTCGTGCACATATTCGTCAATTTCGTCGGGCAGGGTGTTGTTGTAACGGCTGATGTTGAGTTGGTGGGGATATTCGCCGCCGTCTGAAACATGCTCGAGGGCAAGCATGGTGTAGCCGAGACCTTCAGCCTCGGAAGCAGCCGCTTTTGCATCGTCGGCGGTGGGGAAGTGGAGCCAATGGTCAACGGCGCGCTCGACTTCGTGGAGGTTGCCTTGCTGCTCGAGTTGCGTCCAGATTTTTCTGTTGACGATGAATTGGTATTCGTAGGCGTCGGGATAGAGAAAGCGCAAGTAGGCTTCCCATTCGGGGTCTGCCTCGCTGTGGTAGCTGTATTCGTAGCCGTTGTATGACTTCATTATGCCGTCGATAATTTTGTCGTAGTCTTGTGTGTCGGGAGAGTAGAAAATCAGGCTGAATTGGCCGTGGCCGGTTACGGAGCCGACCATAACTGCGCCCCGCGCTACCAAGGCGTCGGTGATATCGTCTTCGATTTTGCAGATCGCGGGGTATTCTTCCGGTGCGGTTAAGCCGTGTTCATTGGGCTGGCGGAGTTTGAGCGTGATCCAAGTGCGTTGATCCATTCCGGCCAGAGGAGCAAGGTCGTGCAAGGCTAAATTCAGGCGGTTGCTGGCGGGCAGATTGTCATCGGTTTGATAGAGGTAAGAACCCCAGTCTTCCGGCAGCTTGGGTGCGGAACGGGCGGGCGTGGAAGTGTCGGATAGTAATTGTTTAAACCATTTCATAATCATTGTGTTACTCCTTGTGTAGGGGGCGGCTGTTTTTAGGTATGCCGAGACCTTTGCAACCCCCCCGTCTGCGGCGCATTTCTGCGTTGTGCGCTGCCCGCCCGTTTGCCTATCGTGTGATGTGTCTGCACCCGCTGTGCTGCTAAGCCTTGAACTGCATCCACATCTGAGGGTTTTGCAAAGGTCTCATGCCGTTTTAATTGGAAAGTTTCTGAAGACTTCGTGTAATAAGAAAACAGGCCGTCTGAAAAGTTTCAGACGGCCTGTATTGTTAAGTTGGGCTGCGATTAGGCTTCAATCGGAATAATGCCGATTTTCGCCTGCCATTGCTTCGGCGCGATGGCGTGTACGGATTTGCCGCTGCTGTCCACCGCCACGGTTACGGGCATGTCTTTCACTTCAAACTCGTAAATCGCTTCCATACCCAAGTCTTCAAAGGCCACGACTTTGGCTTCTTTAATGGCTTTGGCCACCAAGTAGGCCGAACCGCCCACGGCCATCAGATAAACGGCTTGGTTGTCGGCAATGGCTTCACAGGCCGCTGCGCCGCGTTCGGATTTGCCGATCATGCCGAGCAGGCCGGTTTGTTCGAGCATTTGGCGGGTAAATTTATCCATGCGGGTGGCGGTGGTGGGGCCTGCGGGGCCGACTACTTCGTCGCGCACGGGGTCAACCGGGCCGACGTAGTAAATCAGTTTGTTGGTAAAGTCGACCGGCAGTTTTTCACCTTTGTTGAGCATATCGACCATGCGTTTGTGGGCGGCATCGCGACCGGTATAGATTTTACCGTTCAAAAGCAACACATCACCCATTTTCCAAGTGGCCACTTCTTCTTTGGTGATGTTGTTCACATCCACGCGCTTGCCGTTGTCGGGGCTGTATGTGATATCCGGCCAATCATCGAGCGAAGGCGGGGTCAGCACGGCGGGGCCGGAGCCGTCCAATTCAAATTCCACATGACGGGTGGCGGCGCAGTTGGGAATCATGGCTACGGGTTTGGACGCGGCGTGGGTGGGGTAATCCAAGATTTTTACGTCGAGAACAGTGGTCAGGCCGCCCAAGCCTTGTGCGCCGATGCCCAGCGCGTTCACTTTTTCAAACAACTCCAAACGCAGGGCTTCGGTGGTGGAAAGTTCCGCGCCCGAAGCGGCTTTTTCCTGTAATTCGTGAATATCGACGTGGCTCATCAGCGATTCTTTCGCCAACAAAGCCGCTTTTTCGGGCGTGCCGCCGATGCCGATGCCCAAGATGCCGGGCGGACACCAACCTGCCCCCATTGTGGGGATGGTTTTCAGCACCCAATCGACAATCGAATCGGAAGGGTTGAGCATGGCGAGCTTGGATTTGTTTTCCGAACCGCCGCCTTTGGCCGCGCAGGTTACTTCCACTTTATCGCCCGCTACGATTTCCATGTGGATCACCGCCGGCGTGTTGTCTTTGGTGTTTTGGCGTTTGCCCGCAGGGTCGGCCAAAACCGAAGCGCGCAAAGTGTTGTCGGGGTGGGTGTAGGCGCGGCGTACGCCTTCGTTGACCATTTCCTGCACGCTCATTTGTGCGTCCCATTGCACGTTCATGCCGATTTTCAGGAATACGGTGGCAATGCCGGTATCTTGGCAGATGGGGCGGTGGCCTTCGGCACACATGCGGCTGTTGACCAAAATCTGTGTCATTGCGTCTTTGGCGGCGGGGTTTTCTTCTTTCTGCCACGCTTTATATAAGGCTTGGATGTAATCGACGGGGTGGTAGTAGCTGATGAATTGGAAGGCATCGGCAATGCTTTGAATGAAATCTTCTTGTTTGATGATGGCCATGAAGAGTGTTCCTTTGGAGTGGTTTGATGGTTTGAAACACCGGCCGAACCATACCGGTGAAAGTTGATTTTCAGCTTTTAAAGGCTTGCGGCATCGTTACTTTCACACACAGATACGGCAAGGCCGCAGTATGACATCGAACGGCTTGCTGTATTGTTTGAGACGGCTTGGCGGGTTTCGGTTTGTGTTGTTGTACAGGCCTTTTCAGACGGCCTTTGGGTAAAGAATACAGGGTTATATTGTTAATTTGCGTTAATTTTAAAAAGAGCAGAATGAGAAACACGGCGTTTGAACGCGGGCATGTTGACAAAACCGGATGGGCAGATGCAGGCAGAGCGGCCTGTCAGCCCATCCGGTAGGATGTGTGCGGATACCTGTTTACTTATATAGGGTATCGGTTTGAGTTGAGCGGTAAAAGCAAAGCCTACCGGCACATCAGATCATAAAGCCCATACTTTGATCCATTTCGCCCGCCGGATTATTAACTGCTTTGCCGGTAGGTTTGGCCGGAACGCCCACTACGGTGGTGTGCGGTGCCACATCTGCCACCACCACGCTGCCGGCACCGATTTTGGCACTTTCCCCGATGCGGATATTGCCCAAAATAGAAGCATTGGCACCGATCATCACGCCGTCGCCCACTTTCGGATGGCGGTCTCCGCTTTCTTTGCCCGAACCGCCGAGCGTTACGCCGTGCAGAATAGAAATATTGTTGCCCAGCACCGCCGTTTCGCCGGCAACAAAACCTGTTGCATGGTCGAGCATCAAACCGTGGCCGAAACGGGCGGCAGGGTGTATATCGACTCCGAACACTTCAGACGAACGGTTCTGCAGAAAATAAGCCAACGTTTTGCGTCCGTGTTCATACAGCCAATGGTTGATGCGGTGCGCCTGTATGGCATGAAAACCTTTGAAATAAAGCAGGGGCAGCGAATATTCGTCGCAGGCGGGGTCGCGTTCGTAGCAGGCCAATAGGTCAAGCTTTACCGCTTCGATAATATCGGTATCGCAGCATAAAGCCTGTTGATACATTTCAAACAGCGCGCGGGCATCCATAATCGGGCTGGAAAGTTTGCTTGATAAATGGTAAGCCAACACAGAATCGAGCGAAGTGTTGCGCAGCACGGTTTGATGGAGAAAGCTGGCCAGCAGCGGTTCGGCAGCAACGGCTTCTTCGGTTTCAAGGCGGATAGCCTGCCATAAATCGAAATCGGGAGTATTGAGGTGGTCTTTTTTCATGATGGGCCGTCTGAAAACGTAGGTGGGATGTTTGTTATATATTAAGTGTGGTATTTTTGGCAAGAAATGAGTTTCTATTTTTAAGGAATGCAATACAACATCAAAAATGGTTAAATAAGTGATAATCTCTGTTTTAATAGGCTTTTCAGAAGAATCGGAGACTATCGGAAAGCATGATTTTATGATATGCAACTAAACAAAACTTAAAGATATTCGGTTGTTTTTTTATATAAGCGGTTGATAAGCTCAATTTTAGCCGATATGATGAGAATCCTTATCATCTCAAGAAAGGATTTTATGTATTATGGCAAGCTTCACATCTAGAGGAAAAAACAACAATAACTCAACTATTGCACTTTCAGGTTTGGTAATGCTGGCATTATCCGCATGCGGAGGTGGCGGCAGCGGTCAACCTTCAACCCAATCTACTGTTACCACTACTACAAGCTCTGTTACCCGAACGGCCGTTGATGCACAACCGATTGCCGTGAGTGCCAATAATGCAGGCGGCAAGGCCGCCCAAAGCAACGGCGCGTTCCGCTCTGCCGCCCCTGCCCCGTTGAAACCCTACACCGTAACCATCAACGGCCACACCCATGTGGGCGGCAAAAAAATCGTGTTGGACGATTTTGCCCTGTCTGCATTGAACAGCGTTCCGACTGCAAACGGCGGAAGCATCAGAGCCTACCGCCAAAAGCATTCCATTATTGCCGGTTACTTAGGCCCGAAACGCAAAATTGCCAAAGATGACAACGGCAAAGACATTATCCTGCAAGACCCGATGCGGATCGGCTTGGTTACCGGCGATATCACCCAAACCCTGCCTGAAACCGGCAAATACACTTACACCGGCCAAGCATTCAGCGATTCGGGTACAGGCCGTCTGAATTATCAGGTTGACTTCAACTCAGGCAAAGGCAGCGGCAGCGTAACCGGCATTGAGGAAACCGGTAAGATTACTTTGAAAGAAGCCGACATTAAAAATGTGGTTCAGCTTAACACTTTGGGCGACCGTGCGGTCGGCAAAGGTATTGAAGGTTCGGTACAAACCGAGAAAAAAGGCCACGGCGATTACACCCTCACCTTCTTCGGCCCCAACGCGGAAGAAATCGGCGGCATGATTTACCATTCCGGCGGTGAAATCGGCATAGGCGGTTCGAGAAAATAACGGCCGATTTGACGGCGAAAACATTTAAAATGTATTGCCACGCAAACTGAAGGCCACCTGAAATATCCTATCAAAAAATCGGCAGCATACTATTGGGTATGCTGCCGATTTTGTTCACTCATATTCAAACAATTGTTTTTAAAATAATTTAATTGTCAATCGATTGGATTCTCATATTTTGCAAATTAGATTTATATCAAATTATATTCAAAAAGCATGGTTGGAAATTGCATCCCATACCCTCTATGTAATAATATTTCAGAAAATTGTTTAAAATTTAACTTTCGTTGTAATAATGATTCGCAGCTTAAATAAAATCATCCAATCATCGGTTTCAATGGCATTCTTGGGCATCACCAGTTGGGCAACAGCGTATTGTTACGGTTGGGGTCAGGCACTTTTTTACGGCTACCCTTGGTGGCATGTGTCAAAAGGGCCTGACAACGTAGCCCGCAGTTTGTTTTATGTGTGCATCACTTCGATTATTTTGGCCATCGGTTACGGCCTAGGCTATGTGCTGCTCCGCGCAGTAAAGCAAAGCCGTTGGTTTGAAAATATCGGTTTTCTCAGAATTTTCATATTGTTGAGTGTATTATTCTTTCCTATCGTTATCGGTTTTTATCTGTTTGCCGGTTACATGCCGGTAAAGGTTTTATGGATTTACTTAGGCGTATCTTTAATGTTCTCTGCGGTTTTCCACCGCATAGGCAACCGTATCCGCATAGATATGTCGCTGATTCGGCACAAAGAGCATTACTCGCCGTTTTTTACGGTATTTATTTTTCTCTATTTTACGGTGCTTGCTTTCTCCATCGGATACACCCGGCCTTATTTCCGCACCACCTACGACAAAATGATGTATGAAAACAAGCCGTACTATATTTTGGCCAGCAGCAGCGATGTTTATATCATGGGCGAAAAAATCTGCAACAACCACGAATTTGTATTTTTCAACCACACCACTCTGAAAGGTTACAAAATCAACGTAGTGGAAATGCCGAAATACTTTGCCAACGATTTTGATTTGTAGAAATCATCTTTCCGGCCGCGCAATACCCCAAAGCCCGCCCCGCCCCCTCAAAAGACGTGCCGGTTGAAAATCCTTTATAATCTCTTTTTTTTTCAAACAAACTCTAAGTAGCAAAGGCCGTCTGAAAACATGACCCAAAATGCAAACCATCTGTGCTGGCTCGATATGGAAATGACCGGGTTGAACCCGGATACCGACAAAATCATCGAAGTGGCGATGATTATTACCGACCAAGATTTGAACGTGCTGGCGCAATCGGAAGTGTATGCCATCCACCAAAGCGACGATATTTTGAACAATATGGACGAATGGAATACCGCCACCCATGCCCGCACCGGCTTAACACAGCGGGTTCGCGAATCGACATATACCGAGGCCGAAGTGGAACAAAAACTGTTGGACTTTATGGCCGGTTGGATTCCCGAAAAAACCACACCGATGTGCGGCAACACCATTCATCAAGACCGCCGTTTTATGGTGCGTTATATGCCCAAACTTGAAGCTTATTTCCATTACCGCAATTTAGATGTATCTACCCTGAAAGAACTGGCGCGCCGCTGGAATCCGCCCGTTTATAAAGGCATAGTGAAAAAAGGCTCGCATCAGGCTTTGGACGATATTCTGGAAAGTATTGAAGAAATGCGTTATTACCGCGACACATTCATCAAACTGCCGCAACATTAAGCCCCATTTGGAAAACAGCCTCAGGCCATCCGGTGCCTGAGGCTGTTTGTGTACCGCACTCCGCATAAAATCCAATCATGCGCAAGCAAGCTAAACGAGTCTGCCCGCAAATTCTTTCCTTCTCTTCCAAAACGCGCGGCCTGCTTTGGGTTTGATATTCAAACAGCCCCCGTCGTCGCCATCGGTAACGATACTCAAGCCTTTCAGACGGCCTGTTTCAAGTGCCTGCCATAACGGGGCAAACCAATTGTTTTCCCATTTCTCCAAAATGTCTTTATAAGCCCATACATCGGAAGTGTGTCGGGTTACAACCAAATCGTCTAAAAATATCAGGCCGTCTGAAAAGGAACGCCCATGTTCCTGTAGCACATTTTGCCAAGCCGCAAAATCATACGGGGCATCCGCTTTTTCCCCCACATAAAACTGCGCCCACGGGCTGTCGCACGCCAACAGCGGCAAAGACGTTTGGCTGCCGGCCACGTCCTGCCACAGCCATAAGCCATTAACATTGGGGGCTTTTGCAGCAGTACGCGCGGCGTTGAGCGGATGGCTGTACAACCACATCTGGATTTCGGTTTGTTTTTGCAGCCAAATACCACTGTCCGGCCCTTCCGCCCGCACCGTGCCGTCTACCTGCCCGAGCACATCGAACACAGGCGCAGCCTGCCAACGCGGAGAAGAAGGCAAGGTAAGCAGCCATAAATCGGGGCGCACCACATAAAAACACCAGCCGTCTTGCTCTAAAAAATCATTCAGGCCGGCACACCATTCAGCGGCCTCTTCCGCCCGGATTTGAATGTCGGCACCGCCGAGCATATCCATTTGGTGCATGCCCATCTGCTGCCACACAGGGCTGGCGAACACGGCGGCCTGATGTTGCGGAATATTCAAATATTGCTTGGCCGCATCGAGCAGACTGCCGTTCCACAGATAGCGTGCATAAAATTCAGACGGCCTCGACGGTGTTGCAATATAACGACCGAAACGCAGCATTTTATTGAGTGAAGGCAAATACAGTGGCGGAATGTTTTCCGAAGTGTTGAAATTTAAAGCAGGGAGGGCTAAGGTTAAATACATGGGAGTAAATATGTTCAGGTAATCAAACCGTGCATATTTTACGCTATTGCGCGTATTTTTCACGCAGCAAAACACCTGCTTAAAGCAGGCGCACAGGTTTTATGGTAAACTTCAACATGAAAAGAAGCGTATAAAATCCTTGTGAAAATCAAAGCAATAGCACAAAAAACGGATTTATCCGCATACAGATAAGCATTTAAGAGGCCGAATATGACAAAGCCCTTGAGTAATTTTTTAAAGGCACCCGCCCAAAATAACGACCACGGCACTTTATCGGTCGTTACCCCCGAAAGCGAAGCACACACCGCCGACAGCAGCATCGTACACACGGAAACCGAACGTATTGCACCGGATTCAGCGGTGCTTTCTGCCGAACCGATGATGACGACTCCTCTCGAAGTGAAATCCGTGCCGGTTGAGCCGGTGATGGTAAGGCCGGAGCAGCTCCAATTCGATACGGCTCCACCGGCATCGTCTTCGGAGAACATTCAGACGGCAGAAGCTGTTGAAGAAACTGCCGGAAACATTCAGCAAACGCCTGCTGCCGAATCTTCAGAAGTACCCCAATTGGTGGCCACCGCCAGAGTAGCCGCGGCCAAATCACTAGCAATGGGTTTCAAACCGGCAATCAATGTCAAACCTTCTGCATTTATCAAACAGCAACAGCCTGCCGACAACACAACGGCTGTTGTTCGCAACGAATTGCCTGCCGCAGAAACGGTTGAACAAAAGACCCAACAGCCGTTATCGCCGGTCATTGCTGCCGAAAGGCCGTCTGAAAACATCACTGTTGCCTCAGCATCATCCGACGTTTCCGCTGTTTCCGCAAACGCGGCCAACAAAGCGGCAGAGCAAAAATCGGCACAACAGGCTGTTGTCGCGGAACTGCCTGATACACCGGCAACCGCACAAACCGAATCTGCACCCGAATCCGTTGCACCCGTGGCCGCATCTATTGCCGCGCCACCGGCAAAAGGAAAAATGTCAGCGTTTAAGTCCGCGGTCAAACGGATACGCGCCGCCGTATCCGCCCTTCCCGCATTGCCTGCTGTGGCGGCGGCAGGACGCTTTTGGCAAAACAAACCTGTCCGCTGGTCTATTTTAGGCGTATTGCTGCCCGTATCCGGCATGGTTGCCGCTTATGCGGTAAACGAACCCCAACCTGAAAAAGAGTTGTACCGTGCCGAACGTGTGATGGAAGAGTTACCGCCCGTTTATGTGGAAAGCGGCGTAGTAAACGGCAGCTACTGGGCGCAAGAAGCGGTACAGCCGGGCGATTCGCTTACCGACGTACTGTTCCGAATCGGCGTATCGGAAGAAAATATCCGCCAAGTGTTGGTGCACAGCTCCATCGACCGCGATTTAATCCAACTCCGTGCCGGCCAGTCGGTTAACGTGCGCTTTGATGCGTCGGGCGACGTAACCGATGTGCAGTTCTTCAACGACGACGACAACGGTTTCCGCGATTTGGTGGCGATTGAAAAAGTGAACGGCAAATGGGGCACTTCTACTTCCGCCATTGATATGGAAACCATGCCTACTCTACGTTCGGTGCAGGTGCGGACTTCCGCCCGCGGTGCGCTTGCCCAAGCCGGCGTGCCGGTAGAGATACGCGAATCGCTCAGCGAAATTTTCAACGATGTGGTGAATGTTGAAGAGTTGGGCGAAGGCGATTCCATCCGCCTGCTGTACAACAGCATGTATTTCCGTGGCCAGGAAATGGCCACCGGCGATATTTTGGCGGCCGAAGTGGTAAAAGACGGCAAAACCTATCAGGCTTATTACTATAGCCAAGGCAAAGGCGATGAAGAAAGCGGCAGCTACTACGACCAGCACGGCAAAGCGCTGCATCTGACCGACGGTTTTAATGTGAAACCGGTGGAATATACGCGGATTTCTTCGCCATACGGCATGCGTGTCCACCCTGTTTTGCACACCGTAAAAATGCACACCGGCATCGACTATGCCGCCGCCACCGGCACACCCATCCGCGCAACTGCCGACGGTACGCTGACCTTCAAAGGCTGGAAAGGCGGCTATGGCAATACGGTGGTGCTGACGCACAGCAACGGCATTGAAACTCTGTATGCCCATATGAGCGCGTTCTCTCCCGCACAAGGCAAAGTGAAGGCGGGCGAAGTCATCGGCTACGTGGGCAGCACCGGACGTTCAACCGGCCCGCATCTGCACTATGAAGTGCGTAAAAACGGCCAGCATATGAACCCGACGGCAATTGCTTTGCCCACGCCTAAGTTAACGCCGACCAATATGGCTGAGTTCCGCAAACAGCAGGAAACCCATTCTGCTACGTTGGCCGCCGTGCGTAATCTGCCGGTATCTGTTACGCAGCTCGATTAAGCTTTTCATTGCAGTATCCAAACACCCAAACGACGCTCATCGTGCGGGTGTTTTATTGTATACGTAACGTGCTGATAAACGTGTATAGTCAATCAACTTAATTTCCACTACGGCATTGCTATACCTTGTATTAAGAATGAGTTGGTTGACTATATAAATAACAAAACGGCAATGGGCAAATTCCAAACAGAATGGCAACAATCCGCACACGGAAAAACGGTTTTTCTGTATGATGCGATTTTTACCGTTTTTTTACTTTTTGTTGCGGCTTTATAAACCGGATTAACATTATGTCAGACATTCAACACAATACTCAGGTAAAACGCCGTCTGAAAACGCGGCATTTATCGATGATCGCCATCGGTGGCTGTATCGGTACGGGGCTGTTTATGGCCAGCGGCACCGCCATCAGTTCCGCAGGCCCCGGCGGCGCACTGTTGGCCTATGCAGCCATCGGCCTGATGGTTTATTTCTTAATGACGTCGCTGGGCGAAATGGCAACCTATCTGCCTACCTCCGGCTCTTTCAGCACCTACGCCACCCGCTTTGTCGACCCCTCTTTGGGCTTCGCATTGGGTTGGAACTACTGGTTTAACTGGGTCATTACCGTTGCCGCCGACGTGGTGATTGCTGCGGTTGTGATTACCTATTGGGAACCGATGCGGTTTATGGAGCCGTGGGCGTGGAGCCTGCTGTTTTTTGCGGTGATTTTCCTGCTCAACACGCTTTCCGTCCGCGCATACGGCGAATCGGAATATTGGTTTGCGCTGATTAAAGTCGTCACCGTTATCGTGTTTCTGGCCGTTGGTTTGCTCACCATTCTCGGCATCCTCGGCGGAGAATTTGTCGGCCTAAGCAATATGACCGTAGGCGATGCGCCGTTTTTAGGCGACGGCGTAGCCGGACAATTTCTGACCATGCTCGGCGTATTCCTGATTGCGGGCTTCTCATTTCAAGGCACCGAATTGATCGGCATTACCGCCGGTGAATCCGAAAACCCCGAAGAAAGCATTCCCAAAGCTGTCAAACAAGTGTTTTGGCGCATTCTGATTTTCTACATTTTGGCTATTTTGGTTATCGGCCTGCTGATTCCCTACACCAGTCCGCAATTATTGGGCGCGGACGTGAACGAAATCGCCAAATCGCCGTTTACGCTTGTATTCGAACGCGCAGGCTTGGCTTTTGCCGCCGCCGTCATGAACGCGGTGATTCTGACTTCGATTTTGTCGGCAGGCAATTCAGGCATGTATGCTTCCACCCGCATGCTGTATGCCATGGCCAAAGACGGCTTGGCCTATAAAGCTTTTGCCCGCACCAACATCAGCGGCGTACCGGTTTTATCGCTGCTGGCTACCGGAGCGGTGGTTTTGCTCGTCTTTATGTTGCAGTTGACCAGCGACAAAACATACCAATACATCCTTGCCGCTTCAGGGCTAACCGGTTTTATCGCATGGCTGGGCATCGCCGTGAGCCATTACCGCTTCCGCCGCGCCTATGTGGCTCAAGGCAAAGATTTGAACGCACTGGTATACCGCGCCAAATGGTTCCCTTTCGGCCCCTTGCTTGCTTTGGCCTTGTGCGTGTTGGTGATTATCGGCCAAGATACCGAACTGGTTCTCAAAGGCAGCTTGGATTGGGACCGCATCATCATTACCTATATGGGACTGCCGGTATTTTTAGGCTTCTATTTCTACCACAAGCTGCGCTATAAAACCCGCAAAGTACCCTTGAAAGAAGTAGACTTGAGCCAAGATGCCCATTAACGGTTAACCAGGCTCCAATACGGAACAGGCCGTCTGAAACACTGCCCGCAGCAGTTTTCAGACGGCCTGATTCACTATACAATGAACGTAACCCCATACTTTAAGGAGCAGCAAAATGATCGGTAAGAAACTGTTTGAAGAAGTGTCTGCCAAATTGAGCGAAACCATCGCCAACAGCCCGGCCAAAGACGTTGAAAAAAACGTGAAAGCACTTTTAGGCAGCGCATTCAACCGCATGGACTTGGTTACGCGGGAAGAATTCGATATCCAACAGCAAGTTTTGATTAAAACCCGCACCAAACTGGCCGAACTGGAAGCACGTTTGGCCAAGCTTGAAGGCGAGCAACCGCTCCAACAAGTCGAAACCACCGGCGAAGTGCCTGAACAAGTTGAATAAGGCCGTCTGAAACAGATGTCGCTTGCCCTTGTTTACAGCCGTGCACTAAACGGCATGAATGCACCGTTGGTTGAGGTGGAAGCCCACCTTGCCAACGGTTTACCCGCTTTTAATATCGTCGGCCTGCCCGACACCGAAGTCAAAGAAAGCCGCGACCGTGTTCGCGCCGCCATCATACAAAGCGGATTTGACTTTCCCGCCAAAAAAATCACCGTCAACCTTGCTCCGGCCGATCTACCCAAAGAATCAGGGCGCTTCGATTTACCCATCGCTCTGGGCATTCTTGCCGCTTCCGGCCAAATTTCCGCCGAACAGCTGCACCGCTACGAATTTGCGGGAGAATTGGCGCTTTCCGGCACTTTACGCCCCGTGCGCGGTGCTTTAGCAATGGCATGGCAGGGAATGCAGGCCGGAAGAGCATTTGTGCTGCCGTCTGAAAACGCCAAGCAAGCCGCAGTAATGAAAGACATTACCGTTTACGGTGCCGACAATCTCTGCAAGGTGGCCGCCCATCTCAACGCTGTTGAGCCGCTTGCCCAAACAGTTTACGATATATCCAACAGGCCGTCTGAATATCACAACCTGCCGGACTTGAAAGACGTCAAAGGCCAACATACCGCCCGTTTGGCTTTGGAAATTGCCGCAGCAGGCGGACACAGCCTGTTAATGATGGGGCCGCCCGGCACCGGCAAATCCATGCTGGCACAACGCCTGCCGGGTATTTTGCCACCGCTGACTGACGAAGAATTGATCGAAGTATGGTCGTTGCGCTCTCTCCTGCCCAATCACAGACAGGAATTAGGCTACGGCGTGCCCGTACAGGCTCCTCATCATACTTCCAGCCAAGTGGCCATAGTAGGCGGAAATTCGGGCCCCGGAGAAATTTCCTTAGCCCATCGGGGAATTTTATTTTTAGACGAGCTTCCCGAGTTTGACCGTAAAGTTTTAGAAGTTTTACGGGAGCCTCTTGAGAATGGCGAAATCCATATTTCCCGAGCTTCTCATAAAGCAGTGTATCCCGCCAAATTCCAACTGGTTGCCGCAATGAACCCATGTCCGTGCGGCTATCTCGGCCATCCGGTCAAACCGTGCCGCTGCACGCCGGAAAGTATTGCGCGTTACCGTGGAAAAATCTCAGGGCCTTTGTTGGATCGCATTGATTTAACCATTGAAGTACCGGCACTTTCTTCCGCCGAACTGATGCAGCAGGAACCGGGCGAGAGCAGTGCAGAAGTTCGACAACGGGTTCAAGCCGCAAGAGAACGCCAATATCAACGGCAAGGCAAGATTAACGCAGCGTTGAGCGTTACGGAACTGGATAACGCAGCAATGGTCTCTAAGGAGGCCGCGGAAACTTTAGGCAGTTTATTGGAAAAGCTGTCACTCTCTGCCCGCAGTTACCACCGCATTATGCGGGTAGCACGAACATTGGCAGACTTAAACAGCGACCAAACCGTAACCAAACAGCATGTGTTACGCGCAGTAAGTTTTCGTCGCGCTTTGTAAGCTTTTTGCTTTAAATATAATTATGTTGCTAAAATGCGCCGTCTGAAAACAGGTCTCGGTTCTTTTTCAGACGGCCTCATGAATAGAATAAAGATAAGGTATTTAGGTGTTTTATGAATATAAAAAAACCATATGGTAAAGGCCTCTCAGGTTTTATGTTGGGTTTGCTGTTGGCAACAGTAATTATTGCTGCCATTGTATTCTTTATCAATAAAAGCAATGAGAAAGCTTTTAAACAAGAAACACCCAAAGAGTTGCCCAAACCGGAAATTCTCACGCCTAAAAGCAGTGATACTGCCGTTTCCCCTACTCATTCGGTAAGCGAGCCTGTAATGCAAAGCTCCGAGCCTGTTGATACGGCAGCATCTCAAGAAGTTTTGCATCCTGAAGCAAAAGAAGTCTCCGCTCCCGCCTCTTCGCAACCTGAGATAAAAACCGAAATTAAAGAAGAGCAGAAACCTCAAACCGCGGCAGTAACACCGGCTAAACCAAAAGCCGAACCTAAGCCTGTTCAAGAACCTAAAAAACACGAACAGAAAAAAGCGGATATAAAACAACCGGAGAAAAAAGAACAACCTCAAAAAATTACCAAACCTTCTCCTGAACAAATTCTGGAAAGCGGCAGTATCGAAAAAGCACGTGAAAAAGCACGCGCCGAAGCAGCGAAAAAAGATGCCGGTAAAAAATCAGAAACACGCCAATCCGACCGTGCAGAAACCGGTCGCACCGTACTGCAAATGGGTTCTTTCAATAATCGTGAAAGTGCTGAAACTCACCGCGCCAAGCTTGCCATGATGGGGGTTTCAAGCAGCGTGGTAGAAAGCGAAGCAAACGGCAAACGTGTTTACCGTGTCCAAAGCGGTAAAATGAACAAAGAAACTGCCAGCCGCACCCAACAAACCTTGAAACAACACGGTGTAGATAGTTTTGCCCGTACTGTAAAATAAAATTTTAGGAAAGCACATGAAACTTAAAACCACATTACTGACTGCTCTGGCTTCATTAGCATTGGCTGCGAACGCTTATTCGGCAACCGAAGGAACGGACTATACAGTATTGCCCCAACCCATTCCCCAAATACAACCCGACAAAATCGAAGTTTTGGAATTTTTCGGCTATTTCTGCGTACATTGCTACCATCTCGACCCTATTCTGTTGAAACACAGCAAAACCTTTCCTTCCGACACCTATCTGCGAAACGAACATGTCGTATGGCAACCGGAACATTTAGGCTTTGCACGGGTCGCCGCTGCCGTTAACAGTTCCGGTTTAAAATACCAAGCCAATCCGGAAGTATTTAAAGCTGTTTACGAACAACGCATCAATTTGGCCGACACCAACACTTTTAAACAATGGGCAGAAAATCAAAAAGGGTTTGATGGTAAAAAATTGATCGCAGCTTATGATTCATTTAGCAATTCTGCACAAGCCAAAAAAATGGAAGAGCTGACAAACACCTATCAAATCAGCGGCACACCCACCGTTATTGTCGGCGGTAAATACCAAGTTAAATTTACCGGAGATTGGAATGCCGGCATGAAAACCATCGACGAGCTTGTCGCTAAAGTTCGCAGCGAGCGAGGCATGAAAACCCCTTCCAAAGCCAAACCAACAGCCCTTAATGCCCCTGCTTTAAAAAGCAAGGGCGCAATGATCGCCAAGGCTGCTAATAAATAAGCGCAGACATCACAATCCGGGCAGCTCTAAACGGGCTGCCTTAACTATTTAAAAGGCCGTCTGAATATATTATGGATATTTTATTACTGTTAAAAGCCCTCATCTTGGGCATTATTGAAGGGCTTACGGAATTTCTACCTATCTCCAGCACCGGTCACCTGATCGTAGTAGGAGATTTGATTAATTTCCACAGTAATGGAAAAGTTTTTGAAATTGCCATTCAGCTCGGAGCTGTTTTGGCTGTGATCTTTGAATACCGCCAGCGTTTCTCGCATGTTATTACGCATGTCGGACGCGATAAAACTGTTAACCGATTTGTTATCAATTTAGGCATTGCATTCATTCCGGCAGCAGTAGTAGGATTGATTTTCAGCAAACACATCAAAACATTTCTATTTAATCCGATTACCGTAGCAACGGCTTTAGTTGTCGGCGGCTTCATCATATTATGGATAGAACGTCGGCAAACGACAGTTAAGCCTAAAGTAAATAATGTTGACGAGATGCGTATCCGTGATGCCTTAGTGGTAGGTTTGGCGCAAATCTGCGCGCTTGTACCAGGAACTTCTCGCTCCGGCAGTACAATCATGGGAGGCATGTTATGGGGGCTAGAGCGTAAAGTAGCAACAGAATTTTCGTTTTTTCTCGCCGTTCCAGTCATGATCGCGGCCACAACTTATGATGTTCTGAAACATTACAAGTTATTTAGCGCACAAGATATAGGCTTAATCGCAATAGGCTTCATCTCAGCCTTTGCCGCAGGCTTACTAGCTGTTAAAGCTTTATTAAAATTCGTTGCAACAAAAAATTATGTGCCATTTGCTTACTACCGTATCATTTTTGGTGGTTTAATTTTGTTGACTTGGAAAATGGGCTGGGTCAGCTGGACTGAAATGTAAGCAATATAAATAAGCAGAGACCTTTGCAAAATAGCCCCTTTGTCCAATAGCCGAAACCTAAATACAGGATTTCGGCTGTTTTTCATCCTAAATTACCCTTTATTCTCCTCAGATACCCGATAATCGGGCATCTGAACCGCCTTTCAGACGGCAACGGGCGCACGTAGCCTGTTGGCTGCTTTCAACAGGTTTAAACACATCGCCTTCAGGTGGCTTTGTGCACTCACTTTGCTCAGACCAAAATAGGCTACCCGGGCATAGCGGAATTTACGGTGCAGCGTACCAAAGCTTTGTTCGACAACATGTCGGGTTTTCGATAAGTGTCGGTTACGCTTGGTTTGCGCTTCCGTCAGCGCCCGGTTGCGGTGGGATTTGCACATGATGCCGTCCCGCATCTGACGTTCTTCCAGATGTTGCCGGTTTTCCATGCTGTCATAGCCTTTAATCGACCGTCTTTCTTCACCCAACGGGCATCGCTGTCTTTACTCGGTGCGGTTTGGCTGTTGACACGCCCTTCGTCATCCACTTCTATGGCCTTGACGCTGTTTGCCCCGCCGGCCGTCTGAATGATGGTGGCGTCAACGATAGCGGCGGATGCTTTCTCTACTTTTAAGCCCTGGTCAGTCAGTTGGCGGTTAATCAGATCAAGTAATTCGGCCAAGGTGTTGTCTTGCGCCAGCCGGTTGCGGCAACGGCATAAGGTGCTGTGATCGGGGATGCTCAGTTCGTCAAAATGGCAAAACAGATGGAAATCGATGCGGGTAATAAGGCTGTGTTCGAGTTCGGGATCGGAAAGGCCGTGCCATTGGCCGAGTAGAACGGCTTTGAACATGGATAGCAGGGGATAGGCGGGACGGCAGTGGTGGTCTCGAAGGTAACGGGTTCTTTGATGGTTGAGGTAATGCTCGATCGGTTACCAATCAATCACCTGCTCCAGCTTCAACAGGGGGAAGCGGTCGATGTGTTTGGCAATCATGGCTTGGGCGGTTTGCTGAAAGAAGGTGCTCATGAGAAATCCCCTAAATGTCTTGGTGGAGAATTTAGGGGATTTGGGGGAATTTTGTAAAAGACTCAGCAAAGAACCCGTTTCCATGTAGCACATCCACAGCATTAGTCTTATCGTGTCCCTGCCAATTATATATAATAATATAGTCAATCAACTTAACTTTTACTACAGCGTTGCTGCCTTGTTTTAAAAATAAGTTGATTGAATATATAGATATAACGCAGTGATAATAAAAAAGATCTATATCCTTTAATGTAGGATACAGATCTTAAGAATTAAAATTAAACTATCTTATTTTGTCAATATACCTTCATTAATAACGAATCTATACAGATTTAGGAATATTGCAATAGTTTAAATTGGGGTAAAAGTATTTCCCTAGGCTATTACTCTGCTTCACCTTCAGTTTTTTCAACCAGCTCAACTAAAGCTAAAGGTGCATTATCGCCTTTTCGAAAACCATACTTCAAAATGCGTACGTAACCACCATTACGACTAGCAAAACGAGGTCCTAAATCTTCGAATAATTTAACAACGATATCACGATCGCGAGTTCGATTGAAGGCCAAACGTCGATTAGCCAATGAGGGTTTTTTCCCCAAAGTAATTAACGGTTCTACCACACGACGCAATTCTTTCGCTTTAGGTAAAGTAGTTACGATAGTTTCATGGCTTAATAAAGAGTTTGCCATATTGCGCAACATTGCAGCACGATGGCTGCTAGTGCGATTTAATTTACGGTTGCCATTACGATGACGCATGTCATAATCCTTTAATATTCAAACTTACGGCTTTTCCAAACCCACCGGGGGCCAAGCTTCTAATTTGGAACCTAAAGTCAAACCTTTAGAGGCTAATACTTCTTTAATCTCATTCAAAGATTTACGGCCTAAATTGGGTGTTTTAAGAAGCTCGGTTTCAGTACGCTGAATCAAATCACCAATATAATAAATATCTTCAGCTTTCAGGCAGTTAGCTGAGCGAACAGTTAATTCTAGATCATCTACAGGACGCAATAATACAGGATCAATAGGAGGTGCTTTTTCCTCAACCTCTTCTATCGGTGTACCTTGCAAATCTGCAAAAATAGACATCTGATCAATTAAAATACGTGCCGCACTACGCACAGCTTCTTCAGGATCAATAGAACCGTCAGTTTCAATATCTAGAACCAAACGATCTAAATCTGTGCGTTGTTCTACTCGAGCAGGTTCAACTTCAAAGCTAACACGACTGATGGGCGAAAAGCTCGCATCCAATTGAATTGCACCAATTTGTTTACTTTCATCGCGCAAAATACGACGTCCAGATACAGATTGATAACCACGCCCCTGTTCTACTTTAATTTCCATTTCAATCTGACCGTTATCAGACAAATGACAAATTACATGTTCAGGATTAATGATTTCAACATCATGTGGCAAGTCAATATCCCTTGCCAACACTAAACCTGCTCCAGATTTCTTCAAGGATAATTGAACAGAGTTTCTACCGTGTAATTTAAATATTACACCTTTGAGATTCAACAGAATATCGACTACATCTTCTTGAACCCCATCAACAGTAGAATACTCATGCAATACACCAGAAATAATTACTTCAGTAGGTGCAAAACCATTCATGGATGACAGTAAGATACGACGCAAAGCATTACCAAGAGTGTGACCGAAACCACGCTCAAATGGCTGCATAGATACTTTAGCGCGAGTCGCAGATAAAGTATCCACATCAATTTGACGAGGTTTCAAAAATTCGGAAGTGCCATTTTGCATTTAACTGTCCCTCACTGAGCTAGCATTATTTAGAATAGAATTCTACCACCAGCTGTTCATTAATATCGCCAGTTAATTCTGAGCGATCAGGCATATTTTTAAATACACCTTCCATTTTATTCACATCAACTGAAACCCAGCTTGGCAATCCAATCTGAGTAGCCAAACCCAAAGCTTCTTGAATACGAACTTGCTTTTTAGCTTTTTCGCGAACGCTAACAACATCACCAGCTTTAACTTGATAAGATGGGATATTGACAACCTGACCATTAACTACAATCGCTTTGTGTGAAACAAGTTGACGGGCTTCTGCACGAGTAGAGCCAAAACCCATTCTATATACAACATTATCCAAGCGAGACTCTAAAAGTTGCAAAAGCAATTCACCTGTAGAACCTTTGCGTCGCGCGGCTTCTGCAAAATAACGTCGGAATTGACGTTCCAAAACCCCATAGATTCGACGAATTTTTTGTTTTTCACGTAATTGCAAACCGTAATCTGATAAGCGGGGCTTTTTTGCACCATGCTGACCAGGAGCAGAATCCATTTTACATTTAGATTCTAAAGAACGTCTTGCGCTTTTCAGGAATAAATCGGTTCCTTCTCTACGCGCCAATTTACATTTAGGGCCAATATAACGTGCCATATATCAATCACTCCAATAATCTTAAATACGACGTTTTTTAGGCGGACGGCAACCGTTATGAGGCAACGGGGTAACGTCAGTAATACTGGTAATTTTAAAACCAAGAGCGTTGAGCGCACGAACTGAAGATTCACGACCTGGACCAGGACCTTTAATGCGAACCTCTAAATTTTTAACGCCATACTCTTGGGCAACTTTACCAGCGGCCTCTGCTGCTACTTGAGCAGCAAAAGGTGTACTTTTACGTGAACCTTTAAAACCAGCTCCGCCAGAGGTAGCCCAAGATAACGCATTTCCTTGGCGATCGGTAATAGTAATGATGGTATTGTTAAAAGATGCATGTACATGCACAATACCTTCACTTACGGTTTTACGTATTTTTTTACGTACACGTGAAGCTGTGTTTGCTTTAGCCATTAATTAAAATCCTCAAAAATTATTTTTTACCGGCAATTGCTTTACGCGGACCTTTACGGGTACGGGCATTTGTACGAGTACGCTGCCCACGACAAGGCAAACCACGACGATGTCTGAAGCCACGGTAGCAGCCCATATCCATCAAGCGCTTGATACTCATTGTCACTTCACGACGCAAATCGCCTTCTACCTCAAACTTAGAAACTTGCTCACGCAATGCTTCTAATTGTGACTCATCCAAATCTTTCACTTTGGTGCTAGGTGTAATATTAGCAGCTTCGCAAATTAATTTAGCACGAGTAGAGCCTATACCGTAAATAGCCTGAAGGCCAATTACGATATGAGCATGGTTAGGGATGTTCACCCCTGCAATACGAGCCATATCATTTCCTTTAAGGGCAAAATTTTGTCACTATACCACAAAATCATTTTCAAGTAAAAAATACTCAGCCTTGACGTTGTTTGTGACGGGGATCAGTACAAATTACACGCACTACACGATTACGACGAATAATTTTGCAGTTACGGCAAATTTTCTTTACAGAAGGTTGTACACGCATTTTATTTCCTTTCTTTATCTAGCTCGAAACACTATACGTGCACGAGTCAAATCATATGGAGTAAGCTCAACAGTAACTTTATCACCAGGAGAAATACGAATATAATGCATTCGCATTTTTCCAGAGATATGTCCTAGAACAACATGATCATTCTCTAGTTTTACTTTGAAAGTCGCATTAGGTAAAGTTTCTAGGATTTCACCTTGCATTTGTATAGTGTCTTCTTTAGCCATAATTCATAATTTTCAATTACTTGATAATGATTTCATATCAGTATTCTTAATTAAATGCTCATATTGGTGAGTCATCCTATATGATGCAATTTGGGTATAAAAATCCATCGTAACGACTACAAGAATCAGCAATGAAGTTCCACCCAAATAGAAAGGTACATTTAAAGCTGTTGTTAAAAATTCAGGAATTAAACAAATAACAGTAATGTATAAAGCACCAAAAAAAGTCAAACGTAATACAATTTTTTCCAAATATTTAGATGTTTGTTCACCAGGTCTAATGCCTGGAACAAATGCACCACTTTTTTTCAGATTATCAGCCATTTCTTTAGGACTAAATACTAAAGCTGTATAAAAATAGCAAAAGAATATAATTGTACTAGCAAATAACAAAATATAAATCGGTTGCCCATGTTGTAACAATGCTGCTAATTTACTTAACCAACCACTCGAACCAACAGAACCAAACCAACCCACCAATGTTGAAGGAAACAGTATGATACTCGATGCAAAAATAGGAGGAATAACTCCTACCATATTCAACTTAAATGGCATATGAGTAGTTTGTCCTTGAAAGATTCTATTACCTATTTGACGTTTGGCATACTGAATCGGTATTTTACGCTGAGCACTTTCAAAGTATACAACAATATAAACCAATAATAATGAGCCTAGTGCAATGGCTATTGCCATTAATATACTCATTGAACCTTGACTAGTTAATGTTAATAGCTGAGAAATTGCCGATGGCATTCCCGAAACAATACCAGCGGTAATTATTAAAGATATACCATTACCAATTCCTCTTTCAGTCATCTGCTCCCCTAACCACATCAAGAACATTGTTCCCGTTACTAAGCATATGACAGTTGAAATATAAAATTCAATTTGAGAAACTACTACCACATCTTGCTGATAAACAAAGGTTGCAACACCAAAACTTTGAAGAAGAGCCAAGACAACGGTGCCATAACGAGTGTACTTAGTAATGGTTTTTCTTCCTGCCTCTCCTTCTTTTTTTAACGCTTTGAGAGTTGGAAGAATTTCTGATGCCAATTGAACAATAATTGACGCAGAAATATAAGGCATGATCCCGATAGCAAAAATACTAAAGCGCTCCAGCGAACCTCCTGAGAACATATTTAACATGCCCAAGATGCCGCTGCTTGCGCTTTCATATAACTTAGCTAAAGCAACTGCATCAACACCTGGCACGGGTATATGAGCACCAATACGAAATACAATTAATGCCCCAAGCAAAAATAATAACCGCTGCTTAAGATCACCGTACTTTTTCAGTACCAATGAAGATAGTTGATTAGCCACTTAAATCCAAGCCTTATTCTTCAATTTTTCCACCAGCAGCTTCAATTGCCGCTTTTGCACCTGCTGTAGCTTTAACACCTTTTAAAACAATTGCTTTTTGAATTTCACCAGAGGCAATCACTTTAACGCCTTGAGCACGTGAATCAACCAAGCGAACCTGTTTTAAAGTTAACAAATCAATTACATCAACTGCAATCAACGATAACTCATTCAAAGTTACTTCTGCATTTTTAGCCGTTGATGAAGATTTAAAGCCACGCTTAGGCAGACGTCGCTGTAAAGGCATTTGTCCACCTTCAAAGCCTACTTTATGGAAACCGCCAGAACGGCTTTTTTGACCTTTATGGCCACGCCCACCAGTTTTGCCTAAACCACTACCAATACCACGACCAACACGCCGTTTAGAATGAGTTGAGCCTTCAGCAGGTTGAATAGTATTTAAAAACATTATTAAGACTCCACTTTTAATAGATAGCCGATCTTATTAATCATGCCACGATTTTCAGGAGTATCCAAAACCTCAACAGTATGTTCGCGATGCCGCAAGCCTAATCCGCGCGCACAAGCACGATGAGACTGGATAGTACCGATTAAACTTTTTGCCAAAGTTACTCTAATTTTTTTTTGCTCAGTCATTACCATTGACTCCTAAAATATCTTCAACAGTCAATCCACGTTTAGCAGCAATATCAGCAGGAGTGTATAACTTCGATAAGCCATCTAAAGTAGCACGCACAATATTATAAGGATTTGTAGAACCGTGCACTTTTGCAGAAATGTTATGAATACCCATCGCATCGAATACTAAACGCATCGGACCACCAGCCTTAACACCACTACCTTCTTTAGCAGGTTGCATAAATACACGAGTTGCGCCGTGTTTACCGATTACTTCATGATGAATTGTACCGTTTTTTAATGGTATCTTAATCATCGAACGACGAGCTTGATCCATCGCTTTTTGCACGGCCACGGGAACTTCTTTTGATTTTCCTTTACCCATGCCGATACGACCATCTCCGTCACCAACCACTGTTAAAGCCGAAAAAGCCATAATGCGTCCGCCTTTAACTACTTTTGTTACACGATTTACAGCCACCATTTTCTCAATTAAGCCGTCACCGCGCTCTTCAATTTCATGTTTTGCCATTTGAAATCTCCAAATCTTTTAGAAGCTTAAGCCATTTTCACGCGCAGCCTCAGCCAAAGCCTTCACGCGGCCATGATATTGAAAACCAGAACGATCAAAAGCAACTTTATCAACACCAACAGCTTTAGCCTTTTCAGCAATTCGCTTACCTACAATCGCAGCTGCCTCAATATTACCACCTGACTTTAGGTTATTACGTACTTCAGCCTCCAAAGTTGAAGCTTGAGCCAAAACTTTATCACCTTCGGCACTAATAACTTGTGCATAAATATGGCTGTTTGAGCGAAATACGCACAATCTAACCATTTTTAAATCTGCAATACGAGCACGAGTTTTACGAGCACGACGCAGTCGGGTTACATGTTTATTCATTAGGAAAACCTCAATTATTTTTTCTTGGCTTCTTTCATTACTACTACTTCCCCAACATAGCGAACGCCTTTACCTTTATAAGGTTCAGGTAAACGATATGAGCGAATTTCCGCAGCAACTTGACCAACAACTTGTTTATCCGCACCAGTCAAAACAATCTCTGTTTGACTTGGCGTTTGCACTGAAACACCCTCAGGCATTTCATGAACAACAGGATGAGAAAAACCTAAAGAAAGATTCAACACATTACCTTGAGCTTGGGCTCGATAGCCCACGCCAATAAGTTGCAATTTCTTCTCAAAGCCTTCAGAAACACCTTTAACCATATTATTGACTAAAGCACGAACGGTACCAGACATAGCATTTGCCTGCTTAGTATTGTTCTTTGCGGTAAAAGTTAATTCACCTTCGTTTAGTTCAATTGAAACATCAGCAGATAAAGGTAAAGATAACTCACCGTTTTTACCTTTAACTACAATGGAATCTGTTCCAAATTTTACTTCAACCCCAGCAGGAACAGTCACTGGATTTTTAGCTACACGTGACATCTTAAAATCTCCCACCTAGGCAACAATACACAATAACTCACCACCGACACCTTCCGAGCGAGCTTTACGATCTGTCATTATACCCTTAGAAGTGCTTACAATAGCCACACCCAAGCCATTCATTACATTTGGAATTTCATTAGAGGCTTTATAAATACGCAAGCCAGGACGTGATACACGTTTAATTTGCTCAATAACAGGGCGACCTGCGTAATATTTCAATTGAATTTCCAAAACAGGTTTCAAGTCATTCGAAACTGAAAAATCTTCAATGTAACCCTCTTCTTTCAATACTTTAGCAATGGCGCATTTCAATTTAGAAGAAGGCATAGAAACGGCAACTTTGTTTGCACGCTGTGCATTTCGGATACGAGTCAACATATCGGAAATAGGATCATGCATACTCATAATTATTACTCCTATTACCAGCTAGCTTTAACAACACCCGGAATCTCGCCACGCATAGCAATTTCACGGATTTTAATACGACCCAAACCAAACTTACGGAAGGTACCACGAGGGCGCCCTGTAAGAGCACAGCGACGACGCTGACGTACAGGTGCAGCATTACGAGGAATGGCTTGAAGTTTCAAACGAGCTTCAAAACGTTCTTCATCCGAAGCATTTGAATCATTAATAATAGCAAAAATAGCCTCACGCTTAGCGGCATATTTTTTCGCCAGAGCAACGCGTTTTAATTCGCGATTGATAAGTGCTTTTTTAGCCATGAATTATCCTTTAAACGGAAACTTAAACAATGATAACAAAGCTTTTGCTTCTTCATCAGTCTTAGCAGTTGTTGTAATAGTAATGTTCAAACCACGCAAAGCATCAATTTTGTCATATTCAATTTCCGGGAAAATGATTTGCTCACGCACACCCATATTATAGTTACCACTCCCATCAAAAGATTTACCGCTAACTCCACGGAAATCACGCACACGAGGCAAGGCAATAGTAACCAAGCGATCCAAAAATTCAAACATCTGGTCACGACGCAAAGTAACTTTACAACCTACCGGATAGTTATCACGAATCTTAAAACCCGCAATTGATTTACGAGCAACAGTCACTACTGGTTTTTGACCAGCAATTTTTTCCAAATCGGCAACAGCATGCTCCATAACTTTTTTATCAGCAACAGCTTCACCAACACCCATATTCAATGTAATTTTCTCAATACGAGGCACTTCCATAATTGACTTATAACCAAATTGCTTCATCAATTCCGGCACCACAGTACTGCTATAAAACTCTCTCAAACGAGCCATGTTATCTCCTTATGCCCCAATGATAGAGCCATTAGATTTGAAGAAGCGGACACGCTTTACTTTGCCATCACTCTCAACCAACTTAATACCAACACGGTCAGCTTTATTTGTTTCAGGATTAAGAATAGCAATATTAGAAATAGCTAAAGGCATGTTTTTTACAACAATACCACCCTCAATACCGCGCATAGGATTTGGCTTCTGATGACGTTTAACAACATTAATACCTTCAACAATAACCTTGTCGCCTAAAACCTTTACCACTTGACCTTGTTTACCTTTATCTTTACCAGCAATCACAATTACTTGGTCACCTTTAATAATTTTGTTCATCGCCGTTATTCCTTATAATACCTCAGGTGCCAATGAAACAATTTTCATAAAGCGCTCCGTACGCAGCTCACGAGTAACCGGGCCAAAAATACGAGTACCTAAAGGCTCAAGCTTATTATTCAATAAAACAGCCGCATTATTATCAAATTTAATCAGTGCACCATCAGGACGACGCACGCCTTTTGCAGTGCGAACCACAACAGCATTAAATACATCACCCTTTTTCACACGACCACGCGGAGCCGCATCCTTAACTGCAACTTTAATAATGTCGCCAACCGAAGCATAACGACGCTTAGACCCACCCAACACTTTAATGCACATTACACGGCGCGCACCAGAGTTATCAGCCACATCTAAAATGGTCTGCATTTGAATCATTTTATTACCTTTTAAAAAACCAACTTAATTTACCTTTTTCAGCTAGTTTTGCAACATGAAATTTACAACACTTAACTGAAACCTATATTAGGTTCTAGCAAACCAGTCTTGGATCCCGAAGGGAGAAAGTTCTCAAAGAGAAACTGAAAATAAGAAACGAAGTTTACATGCAAATTGCTATTGATGCAAGACTTCGTTTCCATTTTAAAGCATTACTGTTTTAAATTTTAAACAGAGCGCGCTTTTTCCAACAACTCTTTAACAACCCAAGATTTAGTTTTTGACAGAGGACGACTTTCTTCAATCACAACAACATCTCCAATGCCATATTGATTTTGCTCGTCATGAGCATGAATCTTGGTAGAACGGCGGATAATTTTACCATATAAGGGGTGCTTTACTTTTCGCTCCACCAAAACGGTTACTGTTTTATCCATTTTGTCGCTAACCACTTTGCCTTGCAAAGTACGAACATTTTTTGATTCGCTCATTACTTAGCACCTTTTTCAGTTAAAATGGTTTTAATACGGGCAATTTCGCGACGTACTCTTTTTAATTCACTCGGCTTACCTAATTGACCAGTAGCATTTTGCATGCGCAGGCCAAACTGGGTTTTTAGCAAACCAAGCAAATCTGCGTTTAATTGCTCAACCGATTTGTCTTTTAGTTCATTCGCTTTCATTATTGACCTACCTGTCTTACTACGAATACTGTCGGAATCGGCAGTTTAGCAGAGGCCAACTCAAATGCTTCACGAGCCAAAGCCTCAGGAACACCATCCATTTCGTACAACATTTTACCTGGTTGAATTTCGGCAACGTAGTACTCAGGAGAACCTTTACCGCCACCCATACGAACTTCTGCAGGCTTAGATGTAATCGGTTTATCAGGAAACACTCGAATCCAAATACGACCACCACGTTTAATGTGACGGGTCATTGTACGACGTGCAGCCTCAATTTGGCGGGCAGTCAAACGACCACGGCCAACCGCTTTTAAGCCAAACTCACCGAAGCTTACTTTATTTCCTCGAGTAGCAATACCGGTGTTACGACCTTTATGCTGTTTTCGATATTTAAGTCTAGTTGGCTGCAGCATGACGGCCTCCTACCTTTCTTTGTCTTTTTTCTTGCTCAGGTTTCGCTTGGGAAACTTTTTCGTTACCTTCGCCTGTATAAACCCAAACTTTCAAACCTAAAACACCATAGGTTGTATGAGCTTCACTGGTCGCATAATCAACATTTGCACGCAAAGTATGCAAAGGCACCCGACCTTCACGATACCATTCACTACGAGCAATATCAGCACCATTCAAGCGGCCAGATGTCATAATTTTGATACCTTTAGCTCCAACACGCATTGCATTTTGCATTGCACGCTTCATAGCACGGCGGAACTGAACACGCTTTTCAAGCTGTTGTGCGATACCATCAGCAATAATTTGAGCATCCAATTCAGGTTTACGAATTTCTTCGATATTTACATGAACGGGCACACCCATTAATTTTTGCAAATCACGTTTCAGAACTTCGATATCTTCACCTTTTCTACCAATTACAACACCAGGACGAGCCGAGTGAATAGTAATACGGGCAGATTTTGCAGGACGCTCAATTACAACGCGACCTACCGAAGCATTTGCCAAGCGCTTACGCAAATACTCGCGAACATCGATATCTTGTTTTAAAACAGTAGGAAAATCACTACTTTTAGCAAACCATTTTGAAGACCAGTCTTTAGTTACCGCCAAGCGAAAGCCGGTAGGATTAATCTTTTGTCCCATAGCTTTTCCTTAATTACCTACTGTCACATTGATGTGACAAGTTTGTTTTTCAATGCGGTTACCACGACCTTTGGCACGTGCTTGAAAACGTTTCAAGCTTGGACCTTTGTCAACAAAAATGGTTACCACTTTTAACTCGTCAATATCAGCACCTTCATTGTGTTCTGCATTTGCAATTGCAGATTCCAGTACTTTCTTAACAAGTTCAGCACCTTTTTTAGGGCTAAATGCCAAGATATTTAAAGCTTGGGCAACGTCTTTACCACGAATCAAATCTGCAACTAAACGAGCCTTTTGTGCAGAAATGCGGGCGTTTTTATGTTGTGCACTTACTCTCATGATTCACCTTATTTCTTTTTAGCCTTTTTATCAGCCAAATGGCCTTTAAAGGTACGGGTCAATGAGAACTCACCTAATTTATGACCAACCATATTGTCACTGATGAAAACAGGAACATGAGTACGTCCGTTATGAACAGCGATAGTTAAACCGATAAAATCAGGCAAAATAGTAGAACGACGCGACCAAGTCTTAATTGGACGCTTATCATTACTTGCACGAGCCGCATCTACTTTTTTCAGCAAATGCAGGTCTACATATGGACCTTTTTTCAATGAACGAGCCATATTAATTAACCTTTATTTGAGTAACGGCGGCGAACAATCATATTGTCCGTGCGTTTATTGTTACGAGTACGGTAGCCTTTAGAAGGTGTACCCCATGGGCTCACAGGTTCACGAGCCTCACCGGTACGTCCCTCACCACCACCATGCGGGTGATCTACAGGGTTCATTACCACACCGCGAACTGTCGGACGAATACCGCGCCAACGATTGGCACCAGCCTTACCGATTTTCTTCAGACTTTGCTCTTCATTACCGACTTCACCAATGGTAGCACGACAATCTACATGAATCTTGCGAACCTCGCCTGAACGCAAACGTACTTGAGCATAAATTCCTTCTTTAGCCAACAACACAGCAGATGCACCGGCAGAGCGGGCAATCTGTGCGCCTTTACCGGGCTTCATTTCAACGCAGTGAATTGTGGTACCCACAGGAATATTACGGATCGGCAAAGTATTACCTACCTTGATTGCAGACTCCGCACCAGATACCAATACAGCACCGGCTTTAATACCTCGAGGAGCAATAATGTAGCGACGCTCACCGTCTGCATAGCACAACAATGCAATATGTGCAGTGCGGTTCGGATCGTATTCAATACGCTCAACCTTAGCAGGAATGCCGTCTTTATTACGTTTAAAATCTACAATACGGTAATGGTGTTTATGTCCACCACCTTTATGGCGAGTGGTAATATGACCATTATTGTTACGACCGGCTGTAGAGTTTTTCTTTTCAAGCAGTGCAGCGTACGGAGCACCTTTATGCAAACCTTCAGTGGTTACACGAACCATGCCGCGGCGACCAGCAGAGGTTGGCTTCATTTTTACAATAGCCATGTTACTTATTCCTTATCTGCAGCTGCAGCAGCGGCTTCCAAATCCAATTCCTGCCCGGCAGCCAAGCTTACATAAGCTTTTTTAACATCGCTGCGGCGACCCAAGGTGCGGCCAAAGCGCTTGGTTTTACCTTTAGAGGTAACGGTAGTCACAGAAGCAACTTCCACACCAAACAAAAACTCCACAGCGGCTTTAATTTCCTGTTTAGTTGCATTCGGCAACACTTTAAAAGTCATCTGATTACGCTTTTCTGCCAGCAGATTGCTTTTTTCAGAAACAACAGGAGCCAAAATCACTTGTGTTAAACGTTGTTGATTCATACCCATTGCTCCTCTAACTGCGCTATTGCTTCTTTAGTAATCACTACTTTTTTATAACGCAGCAGGCTATAAGGATCAATTTGCTGAGCTTCCAAAACCAGCACATTAGGCAGGTTACGTGAAGCTAAATAAACATTTTCATCCAGCTGCTTAGTTACAAATAAAACCTGTTCCAAACCCAAGTTTTTCACTTGCTCAGCAAACTCTTTGGTTTTTGGTGTTTGGGCATTGAGCGACTCAATAACAAACAAACGCTCGTCCCGAACCAATTGAGACAAAATGGTTGCCATACCGGCACGGTACATTTTGCGGTTTACTTTTTGAGTAAAATTCTCATTCGGTTTATTAGGGAATGCGCGGCCACCTTTTCTCCACAAAGGAGAAGAAGTCATGCCTGAACGTGCACGACCGGTACCTTTTTGACGCCAAGGCTTTTTAGTTGAGTGACTAACCTCGGCACGAGTTTTTTGAGCACGGTTACCAGAGCGGGCATTCGCCAAAAAAGCAGTAACAAGCTGATGCACCAATGACTCATTGTACTCACGGGCAAACAGAGCATCAGAAACAGCCAAGCTGCCTGCAACCTGCCCTTTAGCATCAATTACTTTTAATTCCATTACGCACCTACTTTCACGCTGGGACGTACAACAACATCACTGTTTACCGCACCGGGAACAGCACCCTTAACCAGCAACAGCTGACGCTCCACATCCACACGGACTACTTCCAAGTTTTGAACGGTAGATTTCGTATTGCCGTATTGACCAGCCATACGTTTACCGGGGAACACTCGACCGGGGTCTTGAGCCATACCGATAGAACCGGGAACACGGTGCGAACGGGAGTTACCGTGAGAAGTACGCTGCGCTCCAAAATTGTGGCGCTTGATGGTACCTGAGAAGCCTTTACCTTTTGAGGTACCGGTTACATCAACCAGCTGACCTGCTTGAAACATATCAACAGTGATTTGATCGCCGGCCTTCAGCTCACCTAATTTTTCTTCAGACAAAGCAAACTCAATCAAACCTCGACCTGCTTCCACACCTGCTTTGGCAAAGTGGCCGGCTTCGGCTTTATTGGTACGATTGGCTTTTTTCTGACCAAAGGTAACCTGTACGGCAGTGTAGCCGTCGGCATCTTTGGATTTTACTTGAGTGACGCGGTTAGCAGACATATCCAACACGGTTACAGGAACAGATGCACCCTGCTCATTAAACACGCGTGTCATACCCACTTTGCGCCCAACCAGACCTAACGTCATGATTATTTTCCTTTTTAATTTAAAGGGGCTAATTACGATTGATTAGCCATTGCACAAAATACATACTTGGCAAAATGCCAAGCATCGCACTATACCATGACGTGTTTAGAAATTTCAAGGAAAATTTATTTAAGCGTAAATACTTATGTTTATTCGACACACTCAAACTGTTCAAAACTATTCAAACGAAGTATTCACGCGAACTTACTAAGGCTTTTTTCAACTAAGCATGTGACAACGATGTTTGACAATGCATGGAATCAACACATGCAAAAATTTAAAACAAAACCATTACGCTTATGAGATTTTCGGTGGTTTGAACACTTAAGAACCCACACCTCAATCCATGTTGACTTAAATCAGCAATCTGCTATTCAAACACCCTTAGAATAATTTGAGACAAATTTTACAAAAACAAATTAAACGAAACTTCAAATCAACAAATTTCTTATCTTCCAAACTTTTAAATACAAGGATTTAAATATGGAAAATTGGACCCAAACTTTAGGCACGGGCGAGTTGCTCGGCATTGCGGCCGGGGCTATTCTGCTGATTTTGGTGCTGATCATCAAATTCCGCGTGCACGCCCTGTTGACTTTAATGATCGTCAGCCTGCTTACCGCGATTGCTACCGGCCTGCCGATGGGCAGTATCGTAGGCGACGTATTGGTAAAAAGTTTCGGCGGCACGCTCGGAAATGTGGCTTTGCTGGTGGGTCTGGGCGCGATGCTCGGCCGTTTAGTGGAAACATCGGGCGGAGCGCAATCGTTGGCCGATGCTTTAGTGCGGGCGTTCGGCGAGAAACGTGCGCCTTTTGCCTTAGGCGTGGCTTCCTTGATTTTCGGTTTTCCGATTTTCTTTGATGCCGGTTTGGTGGTAATGCTGCCGATTGTGTTTGCCACCGCCCGCCGCATGAAAGCACCGGTTCTGCCCTACGGCTTGGCTTCCATCGGCGCGTTTTCGGTGATGCACGTGTTTCTGCCGCCGCATCCGGGTCCGATTGCCGCATCCGAATTTTACGGTGCCAGCATCGGCCACGTGTTGTTGTTGGGTTTGCCGTTGGCATTTATCACCTGGTATTTCAGCGGTTATTTGTTAGGTCAGTTTCTCGGCCGCCGCATTCATGTGCCGGTGCCGGACTTGCTCAGCGGCGGCAAACAGGATGACGACGAGCCTAAAACACCAGCCAAAGCCGGCACGGTTATCGGGATTATGCTGATTCCTATGCTGTTGATTTTCCTTAACACCGGCTTGGCTACACTGACTGCGGAGAAGGTGGTGGACGGCAGCGCAGAATGGGTAAAAACCCTGCGCATGATCGGTTCGACACCGGTAGCTTTGTTGATTTCGGTATTGATTGCCATGTTCGTGCTGGGGCGTAAACGCAGCGAAAAAGCGACGGCACTCGAAAAAACCATCGACGGCGCACTCGGCCCCGTTTGCTCGGTGATTCTGATTACCGGTGCGGGCGGCATGTTCGGCGGCGTGCTGCGTTCTTCCGGCATCGGACAGGCTTTGGCCGACAGCATGGGGCAACTGGGTATTCCCGTACTGCTGGGCTGCTTCTTGGTGGCATTGGCTCTGCGTATCGCTCAGGGTTCGGCAACCGTGGCTTTAACCACTGCCGCCGCGCTGATGGCACCGGCCGTTGCCGCAGCCGGTTTCAGCGATTGGCAGCTTGCCGCCATCGTATTGGCTACTGCCGCCGGTTCAGTGGGCGTGAGCCACTTTAACGATTCCGGTTTCTGGCTGGTGGGCCGCCTGCTGGATATGGACGTGCCCACAACCCTGAAAACATGGACGGTCAACCAAACCCTGATTGCCATTATCGGCTTTGCTTTGTCGGCTTTGGCATTCAGCGTGTTGTAATAATAAAGGAGTGTCGAGATGAGCAAACCTACCGTGCATTTTGTGGTGATGGGCGTGAGCGGCTGCGGCAAAACCACCGCTGCGGTTGCCCTGCAACAACATTACCGATGCCCTTATGCCGAAGGCGACGATTTCCATTCGCAAGCCAACCGCGACAAAATGGGTTCGGGCATTCCGTTAACCGATGAAGACCGTTACCCGTGGCTGCGCAACCTGCGCGATTGGATGAGCAGCCAAGCGCAAAGCAGCGAAGCAGTAAGCGTAGTCACATGCTCGGCGTTAAAGCGTGAATACCGCGACATCCTGCGTGAAGCCGAAGGTAAAGTGGTGTTTATTCATCTGGCTCCACCCCACGATGTCAACTTGGAGCGCATGATGGCGCGTAAAGGCCATTATATGAAAGCAGATATGCTGGCCTCTCAACTTGAAATTTTGGAAGATCTGCAAGCCGATGAAGAAGGTGTGCGTATTGACAGCGCCGGCAGCGCGGAAGATGTTCAGGCCGAAATCATCAGCTGGATAAAAGCGCAAAATTTTGTATAACTTCTTTCCAGCCCGGAACAGAAAGCCGGAGGCCGTCTGAATATTTTTCAGACGGCCTCCGGCTTTCTTACACAATACGGCTTACATAAACACACCAACAGCCGAAGTAACCAATACGATAATTCCGCCCACAAAAGGCATCATGATTTTACCCAGCAGCCCCGTCATCAACAGAATCAAAATAATCCATGTACCGTAAGGTTCGATCTTATGAAACTGCATCGAAGCTCGGGCAGGCAGGAAGCTGTCGACAAAGCGTCCGCCATCCAGCGGCAGAATCGGAATCATATTCAGCACAAACAGAACGGCATTGATCATCACGCCGTATTTGGCCATTTCGCCCAAAGGATACTGAAACGACTCAGGCACATGCGGCGCCAACACCATTGCCAGCCCCCAGCCGAAAGCCATCACCAAATTAGACAGCGGCCCGGCAATCGCCACCATCCGCAAACCCATGCGCATGTTACGGAAATTACGCGGCACAATGGGAACCGGCTTGGCCCAACCGAATAAAAACGGGGTAAACATAAACATCAGCAAAGGCACCACGATTGTGCCGACAGGGTCGATATGCGCTACCGGATTAAGTGTAAGCCTGCCCAACTGTTCCGCCGTTCGGTCTCCCCAGTAGCGTGCAGCATACGCGTGTGCGGCTTCGTGCACCGTAATCGCCAGCAGCACCGGCAACAAGGCGAGTAAAAAGATACTTAAATCGAAATTTTGAAACATAATTTTTAATTTTCCTTTTTGTGTGTGATGCCGTCTGAAAACCTCCAGCCTTACACCTTTGCCGAATCTTATTTTCAGACGGCCCGAACGGTTACGGCCGGCAGTTGGCCACCTTCTGCCAACAACACCTGTGAATTGTTGAGCGGATAAAGCGGCAGATGTGCATACTTCTCTCTGATGGCTTGCGTGGCTTCTACAAAAGGCTCTTCGCCGTCATGAGGCACGATGCAGACATCCAACACGCCCAACCCTTGCCGAGTATCGTATTCCGCCCTGCCGACTTCATCCATTTCATGCACATAAGACAGATTTTCGGCCACAATCATGCTGCCCGCCGATTCGCCGATATACGGTTTGCCGGAAGCGATTTCCTCCGCCAATACCTTATCTGCCTGCTTTTGCCGCAATTGTGCCAGCAAATAAAAAGTATTGCCGCCGCTCACATAAATATAGTCGCTACGGTGAAGTTTGCGGGCGATTTCTTCGGCACTCAACGCCGCCACATCAACCATATCGATTTCCACACCCCACGAATGCCAAATGCGGCGCGCCTCTTCAACATAAAAATCTACGGCTTCCACATCCGCCGCAGTAGCGATAAAACCTACTCTTCTGCCCTGCATCGGCTCGCCGAGAAACGGCGGCAACAACGATGCGGTTTGTGCAAAATAAGCAGTTAAAAACAGTTTCATCATGCCCCTCTTAATAAATAATATGCTTTCAGGCGGGCAGGCAATGCCATTTATTTTCAGACGGCCTTATCGTTGTCAAAGCAAGACTTCCGGCATTTCGACCCAAGCAACCGTTACAACAACGCATTTAACAGGCTCTTACAAACCAAACAAAGCCTTATCGCCTTTGCCTTCCCGAATCAGCTCCACTCCGTCGGTCATGTCGATTACCGTAGTCGGATCGGTGCCGCACCAACCGCCGTCGATCACCAAATCTACCGTGTGCTCCAAACGGTCGCGGATTTCATACGGGTCGGTTAGCGGTTCGTCGTCTTCCGGCAACATCAGGGTACAACTTAATAACGGCTCGCCCAATTCGGCCAGCAACGCCAAAGCGATTTTGTTGTCGGGCACACGCAGGCCGATGGTTTTACGCTTGGGGTGCAGCGTGCGGTTAGGCACTTCTTTGGTGGCCTGCAAAATAAAGGTATAACTGCCCGGCGTGGCCGCTTTCAACTGGCGGAACTGGCTGTTATCAACTTTGGCATAAGTGCCCAGTTCGCTTAAGTCGGCACACATCAAAGTAAGGTGGTGTTTCTGATCGATTTTACGGATATTCAACACCCGCTCCATTGCTTCTTTATCACCCAAATGGCAACCCAGCGCATAACAGGAATCGGTAGGATAAGCGATAACGCCGCCTTTTCTAATAATCTCCACCGCCTGTTTAATCAAACGCTCTTGCGGATTATCGGGGTGGATAGCGAAAAATTGTGCCATATTGCGTTCCTTGCTTATTTATCGGTATCAAATGTTTTAGAAACAGAATTATATAATGAATAAGGCCGTCTGAACCTATTCAGACGGCCTCCCTAATCCATCAACCGGTATTAACGGTGGCGCGGTTTACAGCTCTTGAAAAGAATGTCCTGACCGGGCGAAGTAATCATGATCGAATTACGGCGGTGGTTGGAACGATCCAAATAACCGGTGCTCAACTTGAAGTTGTTTTCATCGCCGAACACAGTATCAACATTGTCTGAAGCATTCAGGTTAATCGGCATATAGCGGGTTTTGCCGTTCATGTAGGCAGAAGCGTAAACAGGCAGGTTTTGCTTGTTGAAACCGTAAGTTACTTTTACTTTTTTACCTTGTTGGCAAGTATAGCTCACAGAAGATTTGCGTACGGCCTGACCGGCATCCGCATGAGCAACACCGGCAACCAATGTAGCTGCTACCAATAACGCAGTAGATAAGATTTTCATATGCTTTTCTTTCATCAAAATTAAGATATTCGGCATACTCTGCACATTCCCGGCAACGGGGCAGCGAATGCATGCGGCGGATTATAGGTTTGTTCGGTTTTATGAAAAGACAGCCAAATGTAATTTTGAGTAAGACAAAATCAACCCATTGATATACATAAATTTATTTAAATATTTGCACGAATAATAAGCCGTTTTTGCTGTTGCACACCGGCATCACCGCCACATTTCCGCACCATTTTCACACCGTTTCCGGCCGGGCAGCCTTGCATCAACAGCAACTCTTACCGCTTATTGAAACGCCCTAAACTCTTCCCATACCGGCCGGCAGATATCCGGCAACTCGGGGCATGCACCAAATATCCCGCCGCTGTAATCGTTTAAGCGGTGGAAATCGCTGCCTGCGCTTGCCAGCAAGCCGTAGCGTTGCGCCAAGAGAGCATAGTTCAAACGGTCGTTTTTATCGCAATTGCCGCTGTGCACTTCAATGCCCTGCCCGCCCAAAGCTTTAAATTCCTCAAACAAATTGCGCTTGGCCGTGGCTGAAAAACCATAGCGCATCGGATGGGCAATCACCGCAATACCGCCTGCGCCGTTAATCACGCTCACACAATCTGCCAACGTTGCCCACTCATGCGGAACGGAAGCAGGTTTGCCGTCGCCCAAATACTTGGTAAACGCCTGCTGCTTGTTGCGCACATGGCCTTCGCTAATCAGAAATTCGGCAACATGCGTGCGGCTGACCATTTCAGGGTTTGCCGCCAAAGCCAATGCCCCTTCATACGCACCGCTTATGCCCTTCTTTTCCAACTTCGCAGCAATCGCTTCCAAGCGTTTCAGACGGCCTGTGCGCACTTTGGCCAACAGACTTTGCAACGCCTCGTTGTGTTCATCGAAATTCAGCCCGACGATATGTATCGTGCGCTTGCGCCACGTTACCGAAACCTCCACCCCATTAATAAAACGCATGCCGAGCTTTTCCGCTTCGGCACGCGCTTCCGCCAGCCCTCCGGTATGGTCGTGGTCGGTAAGCGACAACATCGTGCAGCCGTTGGCATGCGCCAAACGCGCAACCTCGGCCGGGCTTAACAGGCCGTCTGAAATATGGGAATGACAATGAAGGTCTATCATGATTGGAGATTTAATGTGCGCAAAGATAAAGATGGCGCGCATCTTAGCATAAATGCTTGGGTAAGCAATTTTTGTGATACAGCATTTACATGCCATCATTATTATCTAAGCAATTGTGGGCAGGATTCCCAAATCCTTTATTTATATACTGCCACGATGATTAAGCCTTCTCACACGCCAACCGTTTCGTCGGATACAAGTATCCGACCTACAGTTGCTTGGCAAACGGTTTTTCAGACGGCCTACCCAATTCGAGGGGAGGATTACATATCCGCCCGCCGTAAACAATCAGAAGCATAGTTAATCAAAATGCATCTAATGAAACAAAAGCTTTGAACTCAGCTTGCTGATCTAAAATAACTGTCCAATCTTTATTTTTTTGGCTGGTAAACGGCAAATAATATAATTGCTCCACAGGTAAGCCTATGCCCTTTACTTGCTTATTCAAATCTTGGTTATTCGGATAACGCTTCATTAAAGTAGAAAGGGGCTGCATTTTTTTCCTGATTTTGTTCCGCTCATGCACATCATCAGGCAGCCACCAATCGGGCCGCGCACTGGGTTCTATTCCTTGCAACGACATTTCCAGACTAACTAATTGTTCCTCGCTGCTGTTGGGTGCGCGCACGCCTACTCTGCGCACACCACTCCACGGTAAACTTTGTAAACCTTCAGGTGCTTTTTCGAGCAACTGTTTGTCTATTTCTGCAGCACTAACAACAGTAAACCTGTCTGTTTCGAATGCCACAATCACAGGACGAGCCGCCGCAACGGCAAACAACCCGTAAATGAGCGCACCAAGCTGTATTACACCGACCAAACTTAAATCCACAACGGTTTCACGTTTTGATTTTTTCGGATTAGCCAAAATCAATGTAAGCAAAGGCCCGCACACCACATCGACCGCCACCAGCAGGCCATACAGATTCAACCCGCCAACCAAAACCCCATAAGGCGATGGATACCAAACTTTAAATACTATCCAAGCTGTTACGGCAGCAATCAGCAAACTGATCAAAAGATGATAACCTGCCACTTTTAAAGCAAAACGCCAACGACTGATATGTGTATTTTTCATATTTTTTGTTTATATTCATTAAGCGAAATAAAATTTCAATCAAGATAAAATATATTCATTTCATAATTTTAGCGGCATTCAGCAGGAGCAAATTTGGACGGCAGCGTACCTGTTTGAATCGGCAGAAAACCGTGTTCATCGGCATTTAAATGAGTATCGGAAGCACAAGCCCACACAATGATGCCCATATTGGCAGCAGCAAACGCCTGCGGGAGCGTATCAAACCCAGCTGCACCCGTTTTTTTAACCAGGGGGGTAAATACCAAAGTATTGGCATTGGCATTCAACCCCACCGCCGATGCATTGTAGCTTATCGTAATCACACCGCTAACAGGGTCTGCCTGAATAGAATCCACATATTTACTGTTCGCCCCCGTGTTTCCGTTGCGCGTGTTCATTTCAGTAATGGTGGCATTTAAATAAGTTGCCGATGTCCGCCCGTCGATCACAATTTCGCTTTTAAACGGTGCGATCATTCCGATGCCCTCGGCAATACGGGTTCTAATCACAAAATCCTGATAGGCAGGCAGAGCCAATGCGGCTAAAACCCCGATAATGGCTACCACTACCATAAGTTCAATCAGCGTAAATCCTTTAACAAACCCTTTGTTGAAAAATTTCATAGCTTCCCCGAAAGTTATGCAAAACCAAAGATATTAGTTCTTTTAAAAGATATTATTTTTATGATAAAAAACACCCGCCGCAGCGGGTGTTGGATTCAGATTGGTATTAACGACATTGGGCAGGTGCATATTTAGCTTGCAGCGTGGCAGCAGTTGTAGTAATCCCATTAGCAGCAGCAGTTGCAGTGGTATTGGAAGAGCAACCCCAGTCCAATGCACCAGTACGTCCAGCTGCAATGGCTGCCGCCAAAGATTCTCCTGCACCATTTGCTTGCCCACTACGAACCCAAGGAGTCAAAGTAATAGTATTTTCAGCAGCTGCCACACCAGTAGCAGCAGCATCATAGGTAATGGTAATCAAACCACTATCAGCAGTCATCAAAACAGAATCTACATACTTAGAATTTGCACCAGTATTATTTGCTTGTGCATTCCAAGTAGCAACTACACGGTTCAAATCTGCTGCCGCTGCAGAACCTTCAGTAGCAATCATTTGCTTGGCAGCTTCAGCCAAGCTCAAACCTTCAGTCACGCGGGTACGAACAGTGTAATCTTGGTAAGCCGGCAGGGCAATCGCTGCCAAAATACCGATAATCGCTACAACGATCATCAACTCGATCAAAGTAAAACCTTTTTGCATTGCTTTCATGTTTAAAACTCCAGTTTGAAAAATTAAAAAATGAGTAACGTGTTTATATATAGTTATGTAACCGTAATGTGTTTGGCACGGTGTGTTCGCCGTGTTACTGCTTTGCTGCCACTACGAAATAAGAAGGATACGTTTTTCTGCTGCGGCGTCTGCCGTTTGCAGATGTTATGTATTAAGCAAAGTTTGTGCCAAATTTGATAATTTTTGAAAATTAAATTATATATCATTGATATTAATATATTTTAATT
>NZ_LGZA01000018.1:0-51672 GCF_001308005.1 Neisseria sp. 74A18 | reverse complement strand
TATTTATGTTGTTATTATAATGTATAAATAATTGTAATTATAAATAATTTTTATTATTTATTTTCAAATAATAATACAAACGGATAAAGGCGTTTGCACGCACCCAATGCAGATGCGGTTCAAAGCGCAGCAGCATGGCCGGCGGGCAACACACAACGCAGAAATGCGCCGAACATGGCGGTTTTGCAAAAGTCTCAAACTGATTGTGCAGGCTGATGGGAATGTTTTTTCAGACGGCCTTTGTTCAAATTCTCTGCTTTTTCAATTCCAAAGCGGGCAAAAGCGTGATTTTTGTAGCCCGTTTCGTGAAGTTAGGCATGTTTTGTCATAAAATACCCGAAAATCATCCGTGCCAAACAATCGCTGTGGCCAAGACGGCCAAGCAACCCCGACTTGAGTGCAAGCCGTCGATAACGCCGTTCAGGACTGACTTTTCGGCCAAAGGGGCGTAAAGTTGCATCATCAAGGTTTTTTTGGCAGTTAACCATCTCATAACCATTGTGTTCTTTCTCCTCGGGAGCGCCCAAAATGACGGCTGTCCGCGCCTTCTTATCAACCTGCCTGTTGGCCTTGCTGCCGCTCGGCTTTCTTGCCGTGATGGTGGTTGCGCCTTTGCTGGCTTTGGCGTTTTACGAAAACCAAGGGTTGGTGTGGCAGGTATTGCAAGACGAATACATTCAGATGCGTATCGGTTGGACAACGCTTCAGGCGGCTCTTACCTGCCTGTTCACGCTGCTGCTGGGCGTGCCTGTGGCTTGGACGCTCGCCCGTTTGGAATTTCGCGGAAGAAGATGGATTCTGCGGCTGCTGATGCTGCCTTTCGTGATGCCCACACTGGTGGCCGGCATGGGCGTGTTGGCTTTGTTCGGGCCGCACGGGTTGCTGTGGGCAGGCTGGGAAGACACGCCTTACCTGCTGCTGTACGGCAATGTTTTTTTCAACCTTCCCGTGCTCATCCGCGCCGCTTACCAAGGCTTTCTGCAAGTACCCGCCGCACGCCTTGAAACAGCCCGAACACTCGGTGCGGGCACATGGCAGCGTTTTTGGCATGTTGAACGCCCCGTGCTGCAACCTTGGCTCGCAGGCGGCATGTGTTTGGTGTTTTTATACTGTTTTTCAGGCTTCGGACTGGCCTTGCTGCTCGGCGGCAACCGCTACGCCACCATAGAAGTCGAAATCTACCAACTGATCGCCTACGAACTGGATACGGCCACCGCTTCCGTGCTGGTTTGGCTGGTATTGCTTATCACCGCACTGGCCGGCATCGCCTACGCTTGGCTAAGCCGCCGAACCGCCTCCGGCAGAAACATCCGCCCGCTGACGCCGGAACCGCCGCGCACCCTCACCCAAAAAACCATGTTGGCCGCCACACTCGCCCTGCTGGGCTTATGCTGTGCCTTACCTCTGTTGGCCGTGTGTTTTCAGGCGGCATCGGCCGGCGCTTCATGGCAGGTTTGGCAGGAAGCCGACACCCTTGCCGCCGCATGGAACACCCTGCGGTTTACCTTTTCGGCCATGCTCGCCGCCATACTGCTCGGCATCCTCCACGCCGCACTCGCGCGCCGCGTTGTATGGATACGCGGGTTAACCTTTCTGCCGTTTATGGTATCGCCCGTATGCGTAGCATTCGGCCTGCTGCTGCTTTATCCCGAATGGACAGCCTCTCTGCCCCTGCTCATCGCCACCTACGCCCTGCTGGCCTACCCCTTTATCACCAAAGACATACTGGCCGCATGGGACGCCCTCCCCCCCAACTATACCGCCGCCGCACGCAGCATGGGCGCAAACCCCTTTCAGACGGCCCTTTACGTTACCGCCCCCCTGTTGCTGCCTTCCCTCCGCCGCGGCCTTACCCTCGCCGCCGCCACCTGCGTGGGCGAATTTGCCGCCACCCTGTTTTTATCCCGCCCCGAATGGCAAACCCTCACCACCCTCATTTACCGCTATCTCGGCACGGCCGGCAGCGACAACCACGACCGCGCCATGGTACTGACCGCCATCCTGATGCTGCTCGCCTTTATCGTCTTCCTACTGCTCGACTCGACAGAAAAGAAACAACAGGCCGTCTGAAAAAGGAAAACCCATGCTGCAACTCAAACACATCAACAAACACTACGGCAGCAAAACCGTGGCCGACAACATCACACTCGAAGTAGCAAAAGGCCACATTCTCGCCATACTCGGCCGCTCCGGCTGCGGCAAATCCACCCTGCTCAAAATCACCGCCGGGCTTGTCGAACCCGACAGCGGCGAAGTATGGATAAACGGCAGCAACCTCACCCGCACCCCGCCCGAGCACCGCCGCATCTCACTCGTCTTCCAAGACTACGCCCTGCTGCCCCATCTCAACGCCCTCCAAAACGTCGCCTTCGGCCTCAAAATGCAAGGCGTCCACCAAGCAGAAGCCCGCCAAAAAGCACAAGCCATGCTCACCGAAGTCGGCCTCGCAGACGAAGCACAACGCCGCACCCACAGCCTTTCCGGCGGCGAACAACAACGCGTCGCCCTCGCCCGCGCCCTCGTAACCGACCCCAAACTCATGCTGCTCGACGAACCCTTCTCCAGCCTCGACACCGGTTTGCGCCAACAACTGCGCCAGCTCACCGCCAACCACATCCGCCACCGCAACATTCCCGCCGTTTTAGTGACCCACGACCCCGAAGAAGCCTTCGCCCTTGCCGACCAAATCGCCCTCATGCACAACGGCCGAATCATCCAACTCGCCGCCCCCGGCGCACTCATCGCCGCCCCCTCCGACGCCCGCGCCGCCCGTTTGATCGGCGCCGACAACGTCAACGACACCCGCTACATTCCCCGACAAGCCATACACTTCAACCACCCTCAAGGACAAAACGCCAAAATCACCGCCCACACCCGCCTGCCCGACCGCAGCCTACTCACACTCATCCACCCGCAACACGGCGAAATACAGCTGCACCTCGATCCCTCGGAAACCCATAATCTCAACCTACAACCCGGCAGCGAATGGCCGCTATGGGTGGATGCACGCAAAATCATTTGGTTTCAAAAAGATATAACATTTCCAACATAAACAGAAAACATCAAGGCCGTCTGAAAGAAATTAACAAAGAAGCATAAATATGTAGCCGCCCGAAGGCGGCTGGCATATACGGTATTCAAAACCAAACCTTCGATATCGTTTCAACACACAGCCGCCCGAAGGCGGCTGGTTGTAATTTTCGCCATCTTTTGAGTACAACTTTTGTTTCAACACACAGCCGCCCGAAGGCGGCTGGGTAGGCGGCCTGCACGTTGTTTACAACAGACGCTAGTTTCAACACACAGCCGCCCGAAGGCGGCTGGCAGCAGGGCAACAGCGAGGCCGTGCCGCCTATCCCCGTTTCAACACACAGCCGCCCGAAGGCGGCTGGGCTTATAATTTACCTGTAATTGAAAGGACAATTAGTGGTTTCAACACACAGCCGCCCGAAGGCGGCTGGAGTTTCAGCTATACGCATTTTAGTTTCACATTGCTGTTTCAACACACAGCCGCCCGAAGGCGGCTGGGGCCTAGCCATGATAGTTCCTTTATTCCAATTTCCTGTTTCAACACACAGCCGCCCGAAGGCGGCTGGCTGCGAGAGTTGTTCTTTTATTGGCTATTTGTTGTTTCAACACACAGCCGCCCGAAGGCGGCTGGTGAACTTTGCGATTGTGTGGCAGGTAATGTACCTGTTTCAACACACAGCCGCCCGAAGGCGGCTGGAGCCGTTATTCAGCGGTGTGCCATTAACGCATGAGGTTTCAACACACAGCCGCCCGAAGGCGGCTGGGCGGAATTGATGGCAGATGTATCCGCGCACCTGGGGTTTCAACACACAGCCGCCCGAAGGCGGCTGGCGGGCGGTGCTGATATTGCCTTCCTTATCCACCTGTTTCAACACACAGCCGCCCGAAGGCGGCTGGCTCACGCTGGATGAGCCACCGTCGCAGTGGCACACATGGTTTCAACACACAGCCGCCCGAAGGCGGCTGGGAAAGACGCGGGCAAGGTAATGCCGTATTTGTTTTGTTTCAACACACAGCCGCCCGAAGGCGGCTGACTCCGCATGATTTTAAGGGCTGACCGTTTGCCCCTGTTTCAACACACAGCCGCCCGAAGGCGGCTGATCAATACGCGGCTGCCGCTCGCTTCGCTTGGAAAGTTTCAACACACAGCCGCCCGAAGGCGGCTGACCCCACCCAGCGGCTGGGCTGTTGTCTGTCTGCCGTTTCAACACACAGCCGCCCGAAGGCGGCTGATTAGTTGTGCCTGCATCTCTGTAATTTCTTTTATGTTTCAACACACAGCCGCCCGAAGGCGGCTGACTGGATAAATATATTCAAATCGGCCATGTGCATCAGTTTCAACACACAGCCGCCCGAAGGCGGCTGATTCCCGCCTTTGGCCTTCATCGCCTCGCTGTAAACTGTTTCAACACACAGCCGCCCGAAGGCGGCTGAGCAGATTAGCGGCGATGGCAGCAATATTTTTCAAGTTTCAACACACAGCCGCCCGAAGGCGGCTGAGTTTCCGCATCTTTGGCCGCTTTACCGCATGATTGTTTCAACACACAGCCGCCCGAAGGCGGCTGACTGTTTAGTCAATAACCCGCCACATAGGCCGTCTGTTTCAACACACAGCCGCCCGAAGGCGGCTGAATCGCTTGATAAATAGATACAGGGATTTTGGCTGTTTCAACACACAGCCGCCCGAAGGCGGCTGACCCCTGATTCTCAGGGAGCGGCGCCCACTCATTGTTTCAACACACAGCCGCCCGAAGGCGGCTGAGCGTCTTAAACACTTTTTATAAAGGAAATAATCATGTTTCAACACACAGCCGCCCGAAGGCGGCTGACAGGCGGGCAGGACAGGGGATAAAACATTAATGAAGTTTCAACACACAGCCGCCCGAAGGCGGCTGACACAATCTGCGGCATAAGCATTAATCGTATCGCATGTTTCAACACACAGCCGCCCGAAGGCGGCTGAGTTTTACACCGAACCTCAAAGCCGCCGGCCAATACGTTTCAACACACAGCCGCCCGAAGGCGGCTGAATGATGCTTAAAAATGAGGACGGCCTTTTTAAAATGTTTCAACACACAGCCGCCCGAAGGCGGCTGATCCATTTCGGCGGCCAAAATAACACTATGCTCGTTGTTTCAACACACAGCCGCCCGAAGGCGGCTGATCCGTGAAATACAGGTAAAAAAGGCTGAGGAAGAGTTTCAACACACAGCCGCCCGAAGGCGGCTGACGGCCTTTATTTGGCGGGTCTCGCTATTGACCGAAGTTTCAACACACAGCCGCCCGAAGGCGGCTGAGCGATCTTGTCGGCGCTCACTATCACATACATATGTTTCAACACACAGCCGCCCGAAGGCGGCTGACAAAGCCGCATCTTGGACTTGTGTCAATAACTGTAGTTTCAACACACAGCCGCCCGAAGGCGGCTGAGCGGCACTATATATATCTGCTCCGTCGCGGCGCGTGTTTCAACACACAGCCGCCCGAAGGCGGCTGACTTGTCGGCAACCGTGCATCGCCACGATTTCGCGGGTTTCAACACACAGCCGCCCGAAGGCGGCTGACAAGTTGAAGTTTTAGAATGGCCGGATGCTTGTTTGTTTCAACACACAGCCGCCCGAAGGCGGCTGAAACAATTGATAAGCAAAAAGCTGTTGAAGATTCGAGTTTCAACACACAGCCGCCCGAAGGCGGCTGATTAAATCAATTTGCCATTTTTGTTAAGATTGCCGTTTCAACACACAGCCGCCCGAAGGCGGCTGATTGAAATAATGCCGTCTGTATTTGCAGATATTACCGTTTCAACACACAGCCGCCCGAAGGCGGCTGAAACAATCTTCCGTAGTTGTTCAAGGCATTTTCGTGTTTCAACACACAGCCGCCCGAAGGCGGCTGAGTATGCTTTAAGTTCGGGGGTAATCGATATTGAAGTTTCAACACACAGCCGCCCGAAGGCGGCTGACCGCATGATTGACCCGTTCGTGTTGTCGTTGGTGGGTTTCAACACACAGCCGCCCGAAGGCGGCTGAGCTTGCAATGTAATGAGGGCGCATGTCTTAAAGAGTTTCAACACACAGCCGCCCGAAGGCGGCTGAATCCGCAAATGCAAGATATGCAGGCAGGAATACGAGTTTCAACACACAGCCGCCCGAAGGCGGCTGAGATTTTTGCGCGATAGGCTTGGCTTAAAAATTCATGTTTCAACACACAGCCGCCCGAAGGCGGCTGACCCGAACCGCTGCCTTTACCACCGTCTGAACTGCCTGTTTCAACACACAGCCGCCCGAAGGCGGCTGAAATTAAATGCAATTTACGCTTGCAACTTTTAGCTGTTTCAACACACAGCCGCCCGAAGGCGGCTGATTGCATCAAAAAGCTTCCAAAATGCCAACCGCTGTTTCAACACACAGCCGCCCGAAGGCGGCTGAGCTGTATAAAAATGCTGCCGTGATAATAGCAACTAGTTTCAACACACAGCCGCCCGAAGGCGGCTGAAGCCTTCTCGGAAACCTTTATCCATCAAGGCTTGCACGGCCCTGATTCGCTAAAGCCCCCTGAAAACGCGAAAAGCGAGTATAACACAGCCTTATTCCGCCACACCCGCTTTGCTAATTTCCTGATTGTTAAAGAACAATCCTACATCGCTAACCACCCCGCATTTTCATGAGAACCACGGGTTAGCGATTCACACGATCAGCGTATCCTGAAAAACATCCACCGCCGCCTTTGCGCCGTGATGTTCCACCTTGCGCCGCCATTTGCTACCCAGATGGTAAAAGCGCAGGCTGTCGGTTTCAGGCTGGTAAGTGTCGAGCAATTTGGCCTTCAGTTTTACCCACTGATCAGGCGTTACGTCGCACTCGAATACCGAATATTGCACGCGCACGCCGTAATCCAAGCAATGTTTGGCTATGCGCCGCAACCTCGCCTGCCCATCTGCGTCTTCCAGCGAAATATCATAAGTAATCAACATCAACACGCCATTTTCCCTTATTTCTTTTTCAGACGGCCTCAAATATAAGCGGAAAGGCCGTCTGAAAATGCCTGTCTGAAAAACTCAACGCATCAAAAACGGCGGATATTCCGCCAAATCCCCACGCAGATGCCGCGCCAGCAGCATCGCCTGAATATACGGCAGCAGGCCGATTTCTACTTCCTCCTGCAAAAACGGATGGATAATCTTCTCCTGCTTTTTCGCCTGCAAGGCTTGAAAAACCAGCTTGCGTGCCTCCGGCTTAATATTCACCGCGCCGCTCGCCTCATGCACAAAATCCTGCGGCTTGATTTGCCCACGGTTAATCAGGGAAAGCACCAACCTGTCCACCCACCACGCGCGGAATTCTTCCAAAATATCCTGCGCCAAACTATCGCGCCCCGGCCGGTCGGCATGCAGAAAACCCACCTGCGGATCCAAGCCCACGCCCTGCAACGCCCCGCTGATATCCTTACCCAGCACCGCATACAGAAAAGACAACAGCGCATTCACCCCATCGCGCGGCGGGCGGCGGTTGCGACCGTCAAAATCAAAACCGCTTTTCTCCGCAAGCAAATGCCGGAACACCCCGAAATAACGCGCTGCCGCATCGCCCTCAATCCCGCGCACCTTGTCCAAACACTCCGCCCGCTTCAACTGCTGCAAAGAAAAATTCAACGCCGTTACCGCCGCCTGCACCTCCGCATGCTCGCCATGATTGCGCAAACGCCGCTGCAATACCCGCTTGGCCGACTGAATCTTCGCCGCAATAATATGCCGCGCAATCGGCACGGGATTCTGCTCCGACAGCTGATACTGCGCCCGCCTCAGCAATACATTACCACTCTGCCGCCCCTGCAAACGCCCCAAGAACCGCCCGTTTTCGGTAAAAAACGCCAAATTCACATTGTTTTCACCGCAAAACCCCATCAAAAACGGCGACACCAGCACATTGCCGAAACAAAAAATATGCCCGATCGCATGCACCGGCAACTGCGCCACCTTTTTGCGCTCCTGCTCCACCACCAGCGTTTCCCGCTCCTTATGCAGATAACTGCCCTGCGTGGTGATATACAGCGTATTTTGCAGCTTGCGCATGGTTGAAATTCCCCCTTGATTTTGACCGCACTTTTGTTTTGGAACGGTTTGCTGTTTAGGCCGTCTGAAAAAAAACAGGCTTTCAGATGGCATATAAAAAATAGATGACCCATCAACATATGCGTGTCTAAAGCCCCTAACGCTTGCCAACCTACAATTACTTAGTTAAATTACTACCTAGATTATATTGAATCTCTTTAGTAGCTTAGTTCAGCTATCTATATCAATACAGTAATCAATAAACTTATATGCTACATCTGCATGATCTCCATTAAAGTATTCTTCATTTTCATTAGAAATTTCATGAAATATCTGCATATGATAGTCGCGGAATAACTCCCCCCAAGAAACAAATGATAAATAACAACACCTAAAAGGATTCGTTTTTAACCAAGTGCGAAAATCCATAAATCCCTCATAATCCACTGAACAATTTTCTTCAAAACGCATCATTGTTTTTACTTCTTTTGCAATATATTTAATACTATTTCCGAAAACTGGCGTATATTCATCAAACAACTTATTCAAGTTTCTAAATATCTCAACATTTTTTTCATCTTGTAATCTCATTTGTTCATATGATGGTAAATATATAACTGAAACAGAATAAGGAGCTAAGCTCTCATAATTATCTTTCCACAAGATAGCAAAGCCATTACTATTCAAATTATTTCCCATTATAGCCATATTATTAAGTGCTGTTTTTAAGATATTTATGTATTTATCTAGACGAGTAAAATCATTACTTCCTTTCTGTAATTCATCATCATAAACACAAATTTGGAATGATTGTAGCGATGATGCTGGAATCCTTCTATTCCGGTGAATCCTATCAGGAAATATCTCCATATCTAAAATATTTGTGTATTCTAGAATTTCTAGTTTTATTTCCCCTCCAACCCTAATTGGCCTCAAACACAACACATTTAGTTTTTGGATAAAAATCATATTTCTAACATGATGTAATAACAAAGTAGGAAAATTATTAGAAATAATTACATACACAAAATCTAGCTTAGGTATGTTTGGAAAGTAACTAGATAATTCATAACTATATGCTCCAAGCTCTGTACCTGCTTCCCTTGTAGCATTTGAAGAATTTTTTAACTCAATCAAGACTAGACTTTCTGTACTATATGAAAATAGTACAAAATCTGGTTTCAATATATCACTATCAACAAAGGAAATATTTTTATTGTCACTTAAAATTTCTGTCTCAAATAGTGATTTAATTGAATTATTAAATGAATTTAATACCTTACTTTTTAAAGTTGTATTTTGATATAAATTACAAAATTCTTCATAATTTGAAATAATCGAATTTATATCACCATTGTTCTTTTCTATTTCTTTAAGCAGCCAATCCTGCATATCTGCTTCACACTGAAAAATAGGCATATAGTTATTCCTAATAACAAATTATAATTCCCCAAACAACCCCTCCACATACCCCACCGACCTATCCCGTTCCAACAACTTCGGCTGACAAACCTCCACCAGCGAGCAGGCTTTGCAGCGTTTGCCGTATACCGGCAGCGGGGTTTGTCCGCTTGCCAAGAGTTCGCGCACTTGGACGATAACGGCCAGCGTTTGCGCTCTAAGGCCGTCTGAAAACACTACCGGCACGCGGTGGCGGGTTTGCATATACCACAAAGCGCCCTCTGCCACCGTTTGCCCGGTCATTTCCTCCAAGCACAAGGCTTGGGCGCAGAGCTGGATTTCATCGAACGGTTCTGGCTTGGGTTTGCCGCGTTTGTATTCAACATGTTTCAGACGGCCTGTCTGAATATCGCGCTCGACCATATCCAACACGCCGTGCACGCCCAAGTTCTCTGCCGACACATGCACGCTGCGCTCGAAGCGTACGCCCTTGCGCGTTTCCGGCTCGCCGCCGTCCACCCGCTCATGCAACGCACGGCCTTGTGCAGTCAAAAAATTCTCCGCCCATACTTGTTCGTTATGAATCAAGGCACACTGGCGCGGGCAAAAGGCGTAGTGTTGCAGGGCGGAGAGCGGGATGGAGCGCATGGTTAACCTAGTTTGCGGTGTAACTTGGTGGCAGCCAGGTCTTGCTCATTGACGTTTACTGTGTAGTCATCAAAACTGCGGGCAACGTCGACACCTTCTTTTTTGGCTACTTGAATACGCTTGAAGAGGCTATCGGCAGGCGCATCACCCAAGCTGTTGCTATGCTCGAAGACATACAGACCGCGTGCGTTCATTTGCCCGCGCGCGGCGGAATGATCATGATCAAACATATTGATCAGCGCATCCCAAAACAGGTTTAGGTCTGCTTCGCTGAAGCTGGTTTGCTTGGCAAAATGGGCAGAGACGAAGCCGTGACAACGATAGAGGCCATAAGGCACGGTGAATTTGCGTCCCATGGTGCGGTTATCACCGGTTGCGCTGGCATCCTTTTCGTTGGTCACAGCCATGCGAGTGATGCTATGCTCCAGCGTGATAATAGGATCAATGGAGCGCGAGAAGGTAAGCTGCACAGGGCCGCGCACCTGGCCAGCATTTTTGCCGGTGGTCATTACCGCGCCAAAGGTACGGATATCATAGTAACGCTTGCACATATATTGACGGGCAGCCTCGGTTTTTTCGCCTTTTTCTTTGCTTTTAACGTTATCTTGCTCATGCGCTTCGTCAATCAGGTTATTCAAAATCCCTTTTTCGCGGATAAAAATATCGTGCTGCTCCGGGCTTTGTGTCATTTGCACAAAATTTCTCACTTTGCGTTTCAGGCAAACATCAGTAACCAAACCCATGCCAGTTTCAGGATCTATGCGCGGCAAATTTCCTGCATCGGGGTCTCCATTGGGATTACCGTCTTGTACATCAAACAAAAAAACAAAGTCGTAACGTTTTTCAATAGTCATTTGAATCACTCCTTAGCAGATTTGGCTTGGTTGAACAGATCTTTCAAAGCATCTTTGGTAAATAAAAATTGGGTTTCATGGTAATAACCAATAGCGAACAAACCTTGTTGTTCGAGATTGAGATGGCTGGGAAAGTGTTGACATTGATCTAAAATCTGCCGAATTTCCCATTTCAGCTGCACAGCACGGCCTTCATGTTCGAGCTTGCTCAAATGGTGCGGCACCAAGCGCATCAATGTGCCGAATACTGCGACAGGCGTGCTACTGGCCGAACCAAAATAGCGGTCGCCAATGGTGGCATTCAAATTTGGATTGGCCTCCCCCTGAGCTTTCTCCAGTACGGCAAACAACCGCCCAAGTACATAACCAATATCCCCTCTTTCTCGGTCTAAACTCATTGTCAACTCCTTCATGTTTTTCAAACTACCCGCCCGGACAGCGCGGTTTAAATAAGCCTTAATCAATGATGCCCGTCCATAAGTTACTTTTTGCTCGGCCTTGTTACGGCGCAAAGCGATTTGCAACAGGCTAACTGGCAACGGACGATTACTTAAAGCGCTTTGGGTAACCTGTGCAATCAAATCCGGCGGCAAATTTTCCGCCTTGCCTTCCAATACCAAGTTGCACAGCAAGCGCATCAACGGCATAAACTCGGGATAAAGTGATTTTTCGCCGCGCACCATCTGCAAATCGTCATACCAGCGGACAATATTTTCCGACAATGCTGCTACCGTGGTCTCATGCCAGAAACGTACTACAATCCGCGCCGCGTTCGGCGACAAACCCAACAGGTAAAACTTGTCCTTGGCATTCGGCTCAGTATATTTTCCGTTGTGCAAGCTCTTATAAAGCGACTTCACTTCGTCGATATGCGCGTCGGGATTGTCTTTGCCGCCGCCATTAATCATGAGAGCAACCCGACTCTCCAAAAGCGTGGGTTTTTCGCTCCAGCACACGGCGGTCACATCACCAATACGAAAGCGGTTATCACTGGCGAGCAGCATATTGAGCGCAGTGGTGTATTCAAACATCGCCTGCTCGCCGACAGGAAAAATAAATCCCTGCGCCTTACCGTACGACTCAAAAGCCGCCAAATTAACCGAAGCAAAAGGAGACGGCTTGGCATTTACCCCCTTGATGGACGAATGCAGGCGAGCAATCGGCGCCTTCTGACCAGTAACCAAGCAGATTCCTTCCTGCTGGTCACTCTCCTCTCCTTCCTTCTCTGTCGCCAAGTAATTTTGCAAGGCTTTTGATTGGCAAACCAAAGCCGAAACCTCATCAACTAGACGGAAACTCAAATTACAGCCTTTGATTTTCAAGCACTCAGCCCAATTTTCCGATTGGAAAACCTTTGTTTTTTCTTCCGTCGATGCCAAAAACGTAGCCACTGCCGCAATACCAAAATCATCCGGCAACGCTTCTTTCAGCTCATCAACCTTGGCCACAAAACTTGCATGCTGGTTATCTGCCAATATACGGTTTTTTTCAGCCTCAGCCTCCGCTGCATCCGGCATTTTTTTGGCTATGCCGTCAACTTCCCTGGCTGCAGCCAACACATACCCATAGTGATCCCACAAAACATTGCTGGTTTCGTAGGATTTGGAGCCACTGCGCGCAGAAGCCTTGGGCACCAAGTAAGCACGGCCAACCTTTTTTTTACCTCTCGCTTCACGAGTATCTTCCAACTGGATGAAGCGTCCATGCCTATCGAGAACAATTACAAAGGGAATCTCTTTTTTCTCAAATCCTTCCGGAGCCACTCCACCTTCTGAAACGGCTTTACGCTGATAATAGCGAGTCAAGGCATGAAGCATCATCGCTTCACCTCCTCACTACCGGCAGGCGGCACAATAATGACGCCATGCTCGGCCTTGCATTGATAAAACATTGGCTCGGCGCGATTGGAATCGCGCGGATCGGATTTACTGTAATCCATGTCATACAGCATAAAGCCGAAATCCTGGGTAATGTCTTCACGTGGCAGTCCGTCTTCCACTTTTTCCAATAATCTAAAATTACAAGGAAACTCCCGACATCCGAGATAAGGCTGATGAAAATATTGTCCTTTTATTGCACGGCGTTCGAACATTTCTACAAACTTTTTGCGATTATCACCCTGCCCCGCTTCATCGGTCATATCGAAATCAGCATGAATGCGGTAGGCCACATCGCGCAACAGCATTGATGCACGCTGTTGCCTGCTATCTTCGATATACAAACCCTGACTACGCTCGCTCATTTTACTGCCCACTTCGTTACGGCGAATATTGACCCACTGAATCGGCTTCAATATTTCAATCTTCAACACCCGCCAACGGATAGCCGGTTTCCATAAGATGGCCATTAGAATATTGCGCGCAGCCGAAGGTGTAATCACCGGATAGCTGACACGCTCTACCTTGAGCTCCGGCCTGGTAAAGCAGGCAAAATCACCGCTGACTTCTAGAATAAAGCTCATTACCCTTCTCCTTTTAATTCCATGAACGTATATTATTAAAACGTAACCATACCTGTCAAACACAATTTGTGGCTTATTGATGTCACCTGTACAATGTTGATTCATTTTCCTTGCGTGAAAATGTGTGTTGAAACCATGAACGTATTTTGGAATATTCCATGATAAAAAACGCCCCTTCCCAATTAGGGGCGTTTCCTTTACATAACAGAACACTCAGGAGACATCAACCAATTGTCATCCATACTTGCCCCAAGCACCTCATCATAATAACCGACGTCCAGCACCAATAACCCTGCCCGTTCCACCACTGCATTTACTGGCAGCTTTTTCAACTCGTTTTCATGTACGGTAATCGTGTGGCGCTGCAACTTGCGGTATACCCATTTGTACTTTAGTGGATCACTTTCCAAATACGATAACCATGTCTCAAACGGCTCGGGTAAAGGTGGTTTATCCGTTTTTCCGAAGTGTTCATCGAGAGTAGACGGATAGCGCCGTTTTTTTAATATGTCTTCCCACTCCTCAACCGGCACCCCGTCCAGGCAATGTTTAAAAAATTCAGGCAGTTCATGTGTCTTAACGATGTTAGGAAGGTTTTCTCTTTCCTCCCAAACTAAAGGAATAAACGGCACAATCAGAGCCACGCCTTGACCATCAATCAAACGGAATTTTTCTGCGGCGGTACGGAATTTAATAGCCAATGGATTTTGTTCGCTGGGTTGCTCCATCATCAGATATGTGGAAATTCCGTGCTGATCACGCTCCCCTTTCTTATTGAAACGTCGAAAATATTCTGCAAATGCATCGGGCGATAAGGGATCGTTCAACAAACCTGCCGCCAGCATTTCCTCGGTAATGTCCTGTCCTTGTTTCAAACTGCCACTGGGCGCACCCTCCTCTGCTCGGAACACCACCACCTCTCCCAAACCCGGCAGCTTTCCTTCGCGATTGCAGCGCCCAGCCGCCTGCGCAATGCTATCCAAACCTGCCATGGCGCGATAAACCACCGGAAAGTCCAAGTCGACACCTGCCTCAATCAGCTGCGTACTGACCACCCAAAGCGGTTGCGCAAGTTTGCCATCGCCATAAAGCTGCAAATAGCGGCGAATCAGAGCAATTACTTCCGCCCGATGTGCGGCACACATATTGGCAGACAAATGCAGCTTGATGCCATCTGCAGGCAGGGCGGCAAACAACTTACGAGCATGTTTGCGCGTATTGACCACAGCCAGCACGCAATTGCGCTCCGCAATTTCATCACCAACCTGTTGCCAGCTTTTCTTGGGATCATCTTTTTCAGGTAGCCTAATGCGAACACGCTGCAAACGCTTTGCCAATGCAGCTTTATCCGCAATGATTTCGTAAACCTGCGGTAATCCCTCCAATAAAACTTTTCCAAAAACATCGACGTCCTTACCTAACTCGGGCGGTGTAGCGGTACACAGCACAAACGTCACGCCATAATCACGCGCCAACACTCGCATCACATCTGTAATCGGTTTTTGGAATGGCCGTGGAATTTGCTGCGCCTCATCTAAAATCACCACACTGTCAGCAATATTATGGATTTTCCGGCAACGACTGGGACGAGCAGCAAAAAGGCTTTCAAACAATTGCACATTGGTGGTCACAATCAGTGGCGCATCCCAATTTTCAACAGCAAGACGATTGCGTGCCGTTTCCTTTTTTTCATCCACCTCCAGATTGCTGTGATGCTCCAGCACCACCTCATCACCCAACACCTTGCGAAATACATTGGCATTTTGTTCAATAATACTGGTAAACGGAATCGCATAAATAATGCGTCTTTTATTAAACCTCAATGCATGCTTGAGTGCAAAACCGAGGCTGGCCAAAGTCTTGCCGCCACCAGTTGGCACCGTCAAACCAAAAAATGACTCATTCCATTCAGCCGCCTGAAAACATTGCATCAAAATTTGATTGCGTTCCTGGTTGAGTACAGAAGTCTTATCAGTCGTTGCTGCCAATGCTTCCATATACGCCTGATAGCGACTATGCAACTCCGACAACTCAGGAAAACTTGGTCGCAGGCCGGCTTGCCTTGCCATCTCCGCATCCGCATAGCCATTCATAAACGCTTCGGTATCCAAGAAATCGGCATCCACCAAACAAGAAAACAAAAACCGAATCCAGACATGAAGTTCGGCTAAAATTTTGTCGTTTTCCGCAAAAAACGACTGAAAATCTGCCAACAGATCATCATCGGAAAGATTTTGGATTTCCTCATCAAATCCAGCTTCTCTTGCTCCCAGCAACGCACTCTCTAATTCCTGATCCGCCTGTTGTAAACGATGCTTTAAGCCCCCTTTATCATTCCAATCTGCCAAACCCGCATGATGTCCAGCAATCAAATACGTCAATAAGTGCCCAAAAAATGGATCAAAAGCCCCCACCGCATACTTGGCACCCGCCGTCGAGTGCGAAATCTTGGCTGCTACTCCCCTTTCCTCCAAGTTTTCTAGATGAGCATCTTCTTTCTTAAAGCCACTGACTCTTTCAATATAATCCTGAAAAGCCGCTTGAAACTTGCCTAAATCATGCAGCAGACCTGCATAGTGAGCAAAGACTCTCCCTCGCGCACCAGCAAATTGAGCGGCAAGTTTGGCTACTTTTTGCAAATGTTTTCTGACATCATGAATTTGAAACTTGTTGATATCGCTAACGCGCACATGCGCCATAAATACTTTCATCGGCATCCACCATATTCCTTACTTATCTACTACCAAAGCGATACCATAATGAGAAGCAATACATAGCCCCAGCATCTGCCCGCATAACTCCCCTCCACCCTGACGAACGCCAAACTGCTTCAAACGGCAATAAACCCATTGCGCACCGGCAGTTGAGTGATCTACTTTCGCACCACCCGGCGTACTTTCTTCTTCGTCCAAGTCCGGATTAATCAAACCCGTGGCATCGTGAATGTATTTCTGGAATTTCAAAGAATACTTGCCGAAATCATGCATTAATCCCAATAGTTCACCCGACAGATCCAAGCCCAATTTCCCAGCCAACAGCTTGGCAATCGCAGCGGTTTCGGTAAGATGGGTGGCCACAGATTGAGGCGTATTATCGGAACGGCGGACGTGGGCAATAAAATGTTCAGCCATTCATCTTCTTCCTAATTAAATTAAATTTGCATAAAAAAGCGGCAAACCTTGACGCCATCTCTTCATAGTTAGAGAAAAGGCTTTGCAAGGTTTGCCGTTTTTGTTCAGGCCGGTTTTCGGCGGAATGGGCGTAGTAAGCTCGGATAGGCTGAGTATCCACAGACATTCTCCAATGTATTTTTATTATTTCTGCATTAACTATCAAGTGAGAAATATATCATAACGGTTTAAAATTTTGCACTCCCTTTCACTGCAAAAAAGAGGCCGTCTGAAAACATCGCTTCAATCAAGTTAAAGCTGTTTTCAGACGGCCTGAGACCTTTGCAAAACCCTCAGATGTGGATGCAGTTCAAGGCGTAGCAGCGCAGCGAGTGCAGACATATCAAATAGATAGGCAAACGAGCGAGCAGCGCACAACGCAGAAATGCGCCGCAGATGGGGGTTTTGCAAAGGTCTCGGCCTCTGTTGTATGAACTCTAGCAAACTAATGCTGCTGCCGGTATTGCTTTTTGGCGGCTTTCTTTGCTGCGCGATACCAGCGTTTTTGGGTGCGCAATGTCGGGCGGTCGGCGGCGTAGAGCCAGTGTTCGTATTGTTTGAGCAGGCGGGTGAGTTCGGGGTTTTCGATGCCGTTGCTGTTGAGCAGTTTTTGCAGTTCGCCTGCGCTCACGGCGGGAGCGGTTTCGTCTTCTTCGCCAAGCAAGGCGGTTTTGAGTTGTGTGAAGCCTTCGTTTAGGTAATCGCGTTCGCGGCTGCGGTTGCCGAACCACCATTTCAGCAGGGGCAGCAACGCCAAGGCCATGCCTGCGGGCAGCACCAGCAGTAGGGTTTTCCAGTTGAATCCGCCCAAGCCGAGCAGTTCGAAGAGGTTGTTTTGTTTGCTTTGATCGTAGTTCACCACCCATTGCTGCCAGTAAAATTGGCCGGTATCGCGCCAGCGGGCGAAGAGGCTGTGGCCGTCTGAAACCATTTTGCGTTCGGCTTCGGGCAGGGCTTGGCTGATGCCGCTTTCGGCACGCACGGAGGAGATGGCGGCGGTGGGATCGACGCGCAGCCATGCTTGTTCTTGCGGCAGCCACACTTCCGCCCATGCGTGTGCGTCTTTGGAACGGATTTGCCAGAATCCGGCTTGTTCGTTGTATTCGGCTCCTTGATAGCCGGTAACGACCCGTGCGGGCAATCCTGCGGCGCGCATCATCACGACGAAACTCTGTGCATAGTGTTCGCAAAAGCCTTGCTGCGTGTGGAACATAAATTCGTCGATGCCGTTGCGCCCGGGTGTGCGCGGCGGTTGCAGGGTGTAGCTGAATTTTTTGCTGCGGTAGTGATGCAGCACTTTGTCGATAAACTGGCGTTCGCCGGCAGATTGTTTGGCTAGGGCATCGGCAAGCAGGCGGGTTTGCAGGTTGCCTTCGGGCAGGCGGGTGTAGAAAACCCGTTCGCCTTCGGTGAGCTTGTGCGGCAGGGTGTCGCTCAACGATGCCTGCAAGGTGATGCGGCGCAAACCTTCGCGGCTGCGGTGGGCGCGTACAATCTGCCCCATTCGTTTGGTGAGGCTGCCGTGGAGCTGGCCGACGGGATAATCCAAAGCGGGCAGTGCGCCGTTTTGGTCGCGGATAATCATTTGATATTCGACGGTGCGTGCGGGGTTGGCTGCGCTGCGGGCTTCGTCTATATAGGTGTTGTCGAGCGCGCGCCAACGCACGCCGTCGAAATCGGCCATGATGATGGCGCGCCAATACATATCGCTGCGCTGCGGCTTGAGGCCGTCTGAAAAGGTGATGTTCGCCACCCATTCGTCGCTCTGCACCAGATTGCTGATGCTGCCCGGCTCCATCAAGTCGGACAAACCGGTTTTGGCCTGACCCTGCTGCGGCTGGGGAATGCGCCACAGCGGTTCGCTCAGCCGCGGCACGGCGGCAAACAGCACGGCGGCCAGCGGCAAGGTAAGCAGCAAGGCAAGGCCGGTTTGTTTGGCGGCTTCTTTCACATTCAAACCGCACAACACGGCAAAGCATACGCCCACCATCGGCAAGGCCAGCAGCAGCCACAGGCCGACGGTGAGGCTTTGGTCGAACAGAACCGACGAACCGATTAAAAACAGCATCGCCAACAGCAGCACCTGCCAATCGCGGCGGGTATTGCCTTCAAAAGCCTTGAGCATCACCATCAGCAGCAGAAACGACACCCCGCCGTCGCGCCCGATAACCGTGCCGAGCTGCTGCCACACCAGCGCACCGCCGATAACCATCAATAAAATCAATGCCGGCGCGGGCAGCTTGGCAATGCCCAAACGCAGCAAAACCAAGCGCAGCAGCCACATGCCGCCGAACACCGCCATAATCGCAACCGGCAGCGAAGACACCAGCGGCAGCGCAGTCCACAACAAAGCCAGAAGCACGGCGAAAGCAACAGCGCGCGGCGGCGGCTGTTTGAGAAAAGAAGGGTTGAGAATCAGCATGATAGCTTGTGATGTAATGTGTTTGGTTGGCGGGCGGTGCGGCATCTTTTGCCGGCCTGAAACCTTTGCAAAACCCATGTTTAAGGTTCGGCCTGCCCGCAATTATTTGTTTTAATCGGTTGCAGCGCACCCCGAGCGGCATTATCCCCTACACCGTTCGGAGCGTTGTTCAGACGGCCTAACCGCCCTGTTTCGCCGCCCATTCTTCAGGCGTTGCAGCCGTCGTAATCGACAAAGCATGCAATTCATTGCTGGCGAGCTTGTCGGCCAAACCGTCTTTAATCAGGCGGTGGCGGGCAAGGCGGGCTTTGCCTTCAAATTCAGACGATACGATTTGGGCAAAGAAATGATGGCCGTCGCCTTCAACTTCTACATATTCGCAACGGGCAACGGCTTCAATCATATTTTTAACTTGTTCGGTGGAGAGCATGGCGGTTCCTTTCAAAAATCGCTGTTCAGACGGCCATAAGCCTTTGCGCAAAGCAAGGCCGTCTGAAAAATAAGTGTGCATTATATAGGCAGGCATAAGCAAACAACAGACACAAACCCCAAACCTAACCCGTTAAGAGCACCCAAACCGCCCAAACTCCCACCCAGCCGCACGCTCCCGCACGGCAACTGTTCCCCGCAAGCCCCGACATACCGCCGATACACCCATACCCGAGCCGCCCGCCGCACACAAACCGCACCCGCCCAAACTGCATACAGAAAACAACAAACTCCCTGCCGCGCCGCTGCGCAATAAAAATATTCCGCCTGCCTAGCGCGGCTGAAGCACGGCGGATTATTCGGTATAATCGCACCCTGATACCTTTGCAAAACCCTCAGATGTGGATGCAGTTCAAGGCGTAGCAGCACAGCGAGTGCAGACATATCATGCAGATAGGCAAACGAGCGAGCAGCGCACAACGCAGAAATGCGCCGCAGATGGGGGTTTTGCAAAGGTCTCAGCCTGAGATTTCAGCCTTCTTTTTCAAACGGCCTATGCCGTCTGAAACCACTTTCAACGAGAAAAGCTATGATTCGTTTCGAGCAAGTTTCCAAAACCTATCCCGGCGGTTTTCAGGCATTGAAAAACGTCAGCTTCAAAATCAACAAAGGCGAAATGATTTTCGTGGCCGGGCATTCCGGTGCCGGCAAATCCACCATACTCAAGCTCATTTCCGGCATTACCAAGCCCACCCAAGGCAAAGTATGGATGAACAACCAAGACATCGGCAGCCTTAACGACAACCAAATCGGCTTCATGCGCCAGCATATCGGTATTGTGTTTCAAGACCACAAAATCCTGTTCGACCGCAACGTGCTGCAAAACGTATTGCTGCCGCTGCGCATTATCGGCTACGACGCCAAACAGGCCGAAAACCGCGCCCGCATCGCCATCGAAAAAGTAGGCTTGGGCGGTCGCGAACTTTCCGACCCGATTACCCTTTCCGGCGGCGAACAGCAACGCCTGTGCATCGCCCGCGCCGTTGTGCACCAACCCAGCCTCCTGATTGCCGACGAACCCTCCGCCAACCTCGACCGCGCCTACGCCCTCGATATTATGGAACTCTTCAAAACCTTTCACGAAGCAGGCACCACCGTGATTGTGGCCGCGCACGACGAAACCCTGATGGCCGACTACGGCCACCGCATCTTACGCTTGCAGGAAGGCAGGTTTGCATCATGAACCATTACCTGTCGCTCCATCTCGAATCCGCCGCCAACGCCGTCAAACAACTGTGGAAACAGCCTGTCGGCACCCTCCTGATTCTCGTTATGCTGGCCATCGCCATGACGCTCCCGCTCACGCTCTACCTCGGCGTACAAAGCTCGCAGGCCGTGCTGGGCAAACTCAACGAATCGCCGCAAATCACGCTTTATATGGAACTTGGCGCCGATGCGGGCGATACCGAAGCCGTCCGAAACCTGCTCGCCAAAGATGCGCGCATCACCAAAAGCGAATTTATCGGCAAACAAAAAGGCTTGGAAGAACTCCAAACCAGCATGGGCGGGCAGGATTTAGTGTCGATGCTCGATGAAAACCCCCTGCCCGACGTTTTCATCGTTACGCCCGACCCCGCTACGGCACCCGCAGAAATGGAAGCCCTGAAAAACGATTTGGATCAGCTGCCTATGGTCGAAAGTGCCAGCTTAGACACCGAATGGATGCAAACGCTTTACCAAATCAACGACTTTCTGCACAAAATCTTCTGGTTTTTGGCCATTACCCTCAGCGTGGCGTTCGTTTTGGTGGCGCACAACACCATCCGTCTGCAAATCCTGAGCCGTAAAGAAGAAATCGAAATCACCAAACTGCTCGGCGCACCCGCATCATTTATCCGCCGACCGTTTCTCTACCAAGCCGTATGGCAAGGCATCTTAGCCGTCGGCGTCAGCCTCGCCCTGTGCGCCTGGCTCGTCAACGCCTCACAGCCGCTGATCAACCGCATCTTCAAACCCTACGGCCTGCATATCGACTGGCGTTATTTCCACTTTTGGGAAGTGCTGCTGATTTTGGCCGTGGTGTCCGCACTGGGCGTTGCCGGAGCATGGCTGGCCACGCAGCAGCATTTGCTGGGTTTCAAAGCCAAGAAATAATGCAGCTTCATTAAAAAACCTTTTCTATACATAAGGCTACAAAAACCGAAAGGCCGTCTGAAAATTTTTCAGACAGCCTTTCGGTTTTTATATACGCAATGCCCGATCTCAACCGCGCACGGTAGAAACTTGCAGCATATTGGTCGAACCGCTTTCGCGCATACGCGAACCGCTGGTAATGATGTATTGGTCGCCTGCGGCCAATACTTTGCGCTCCACCAGCGTTTTTTCCACTTGATCCAAAGCGGTATCGTGGTCGGTGCTGGTTGCCAAAATCATGGGACGCACGCCGCGGTACATCGCCATACGGCGTTGGGCGGAAATGCTGGGCGTGAGCGCGTAGATCGGCAGTTGGATGCTGTGGCGGCTGATTTCGAAGGCCGTCGAGCCGCTCTCGGTTAAGGCAACAATGGCGCGGGCATTCACGGCTCGGGCAACGTGAACCGCGCCGCCGGCAATCGCCAGATTGGTGCTTACCGCGTCTTCGCTATGCTCTTCGCTCACACCGTTGAGCGAATCTTGTTCGGCTTCGGCGGCAGCACAAATCAGAGCCATTTGGCGCACGGTTTCAAAGGGATACGCACCGATGGCGGTTTCTGCCGAACACATCACCGCATCGGTTCCGTCCAACACGGCATTGGCTACGTCGCTCACTTCGGCGCGGGTCGGCACGGGGTTGGTGATCATGCTTTCCATCATCTGCGTGGCGGTGATGCTGAAACGGCGCAGCTCGCGGGCGCGGCGGATCATGCGTTTTTGCAGGGCGGGCACGGCGGCATTGCCGACTTCCACCGCCAAATCACCGCGCGCCACCATGATGCCGTCTGAAGCCATAATGATTTCATCCAAATTGGTAATGGCTTCCACCCGCTCGATTTTCGATACCAAACCGGGGCGGACGGCATCGCTGCCCTGCATTTCCTGCTCCACCAAACGGCGGGCGGTGTGCAGGTCTTCCGCCGATTTGACGAAGCTGACGGCAAGATAATCGCAACCGATGGCGATGGCGGTTTTCAGATCGCGGAAGTCTTTTTCGGTCAGCGCACCGGCAGAAAGCCCGCCGCCTTGCTTGTTGATGCCTTTATTGCTCTTGAGCGTGTGGCTGTTCAACACGGTGGTCAGGATTTCGCTGCCGTTAACGTTGTCAACAATCAAGGTAAGCAGGCCGTCGTCGAGCAGCAAAATGTCGCCCGCTTTCACGTCTTTGGGCAAGTCGCGGTAATCGAGGCCGACGCGATCGCGGTTGCCCTCACCTTCCAATGCGGCATCGAGCAGCAGTTTTTCGCCGGCGGCAAGTTTGATGCTGCCGCCTTCGATTTTACCTACACGGATTTTCGGGCCTTGCAGGTCGGCCATAATCGCCACTTCGCGGCCTGCCAATTTGGCGGCTTCGCGCACGATGCGGGCGTTTTCTTGATGAAATTCGGGCGTGCCGTGGCTGAAATTGAAGCGGACGACATTCAAACCGCCTATGGCAATCATATCTTTCAACAGGTCAACATTGTTGCTGCCCGGGCCGAGGGTGGCCACGATTTTAGTATTATGGCGGATGCGGGTTAAATCGCGTTGTGAAGCACTCATGGCAAACATCCTTTCGATTGCGGTACGTTTTGTGTTATGTGCAAAGTGTGTTATGTGCAGAATTTTAACCCGAAAGCCGACTATTTGTTGGAAAATTACAGATTTTTATGATTTAAGCTAAATTTTTCGTGCGCCTGCCAAGCCGAAACGCCGGCGGCATTTTTTCTTATTTTATTTCGGTTTTTTAAATGCTTAAATTCCATTACCCCTTTATCGGCAGCAAAAGGCCGTCTGAAAGATTATTTCAGACGGCCTTGATTGAATGACGGCAGGGTTTAGAAGGTTTTTTGCAGAGCCAAGCCGATTTCGTTCTGTTTGTAGCTGTTTAAGCCGATATTGCCGTTTACTCTGCGGTGTTTGACGCTGAGCACGGGTTTCAAACCGGCAATCTTCCAGCGGTCGGCAGTCAGGCTGGCAAGATAAATCTGTTCGTTGTCGCGGCGGCGGTTTTGGAAAAAGGCTTCGTATCCGTCGTGCGTGCGGCGGCGCAGGGTGGCGTTCAATCCCGCGCTGAAACCCTGACGGAATATTTTCACCGCACCAAGCCGTGCAGAAGCCTGACGGTAGGCGTAAACGTCGCTCGCCGCCGTGCGCCGCTCGAAATCCAAACCGGCATACAGCAGCATATCGTTGCGCGGGAGGTAGGTTAGCGTATTGTTGACGGAAACTTTATGGCCGTCCAAATGGTTATAGCGGTCCACATTATCGAGACGCGCCCACTCTACCTCGCTATTCCACTGCCAGTTGGTGCCGTCTCTTTCCCATTCGCCGCGCACGCCGTAACTGCGTTGATCGGTTTTACCGCCGCTGCTGCTCCATTCAAACACCGGAGCAAGTATCAGGCTGTCGCGGTGGTTTTCAAACTGGTAGCCGGCACTCAGATTGGCGGTATGCGTGCCGTGCTCTTTTTTATTGCGGTAAACCGTTCCGTAGGAAATGCCCCGCGCGGTTACGCCGTGATGCCCGCTGATTTGCCATTGACGCACGGCGGTGGCTTCATATTTTGCACCGAAGCCGCTCTCGACGGGGTCTGCCTGCAACAAGCCGGAGCATTCGCCTGCGATGATGTCGCCCACACACCATTCTTTACCTGTTCCGGGGCTGTGGTTGATGTTGCTGTTCCATACGCCGCCGATTTGTACCGACCCGCGCCATGAATTGCGTTGGTTTAAGGCCGTCTGAAAAGAGGCAATGTTTTCGCGAACACTTTCGGGCAGATCCGGCGCCCGGGCAATCTGCACAAACTGCGATTGGGCTTCACGGTTCAGATGGCCTTCATACAGCAATCTGGCCAAATCAAGGCGGCCTCGCGTGAAATCGGGCTGGCGTTCGAGCAGGGTTTCGTAATGCTGCTTAGACTGTTTCCATTTGCCCTCGGCACGGGCAAGCGAAGCACGCGCCAACAAGGCAACATCTTTATCGTGATCGGTTTGCTGCTCATACTCGGCAAGCAGCCGGCGCGCCTTGGGCCAATCACTGTGGTTGACGGCATCGTATAATGCCGCGCCGGTATCCTGAGGCTCCATTTCGCCGCCGCTCAAGGCAGCCTGCGCCGCCGCATCTTTTTCCCACACTTCGCGCTCCTGCGCCCTGTCCATTTGACGGGTGTTCTGCCACAAACGCTGTTGGATATCGTCTTGCGTGAAAGCATGAGTCCGGCCGGCTTGGCGGGGAAAGTCTTGTGCAAAGGCAGGCCAGCACACGGCCAAACACAACCACACTGTTTTTCTTGACATAATCTGCACCTAAGAATGTTCAGATAATAAAAATCCGCTTATTTGATATTATAAACAAATAAGCGGATGGGTTGGATCAGGCTCTCGGAGAATCGTTCTCGTCAAGCCTGTTTATCCTGACTTACTTCTTCACACCGCCGAACGCAGTGTTCAGGTTCGGGTTGGTTTTGAACTTGGCTACACCGGCCAGGCTTGAAGCGCCGTTACCGAAGAAGTTACCGTCAACTTTACCGGCGTGGCCGTTAGCAAAAGCGTAACCTTCGAATTCTGCATCTTTGGTGTCGATGTAAGAATGAATGTTCATGTTAACCGCAGAGTTTTTCAACGAACCTGCCAAGGTACGGGCACCGAAGTCGGCTTTCAGCGTACCGGTCATCAAGTTATTGCCCTTGTAGTTGTTGAAGCCTTTAACCGCGTAAGTGGCAGTACCGTAAACAGGCATGTTTCTGGTGCGGCTGTCGCCTGAGTAGTAAACTGCGCGGTTAGAACCTTTGGCAAACTCGCGGCCTACCCACTCACCGTATTGTACGCTCGCACCGCCGCTGCGGATGCTGTTGAACGTAAACTTACCGATGTTTTGGCCGGTGTAGTGGTTTTTGGCAACGATGGTTTTCACACCGTTACGGTCAACATTGGCTCGGTGTTGATCCAAAGATTTGTAGTAAATGCCTGATTGGTAAGCCGCGCTTTTCAGCAGCTTTTTGTTTACTGCTTCAGATTCGGGCTTGGGCAAAGCAGCGCGGGCAGCTTTGGCAGCTTGTTTGGCTGCTTTTTTAGCCGCTTTGGCAGCTTGTTTGGCCGCTTTCTTGGCAGCTTTGTCTTTCAGGTAGTTATTGTAGTCTTGGTTGTAGCTGGGCTGGTATTGGCCGTAGCTTTGATAATCATTGTAATCATAAGCGTAAGCACCGGCGCTTAAAGTAGCTGCAAGCAAAACCGCTGTGGTTTTTTTCAGATTGAGTTTCATAGTCGTATCCTTTTCATCAAGTAACAAACAAAGTCAGCTTCATAACAGCTGGGGCAACAATCTTTTTGATACCGCATATAGCCATATAGCCGCATTCAAACTTTTGCTGTTCCGAACCGGTGATGCCTTTTGTTTGATTAGCATTGTAGGGGGCAAAACTTAGGTTAAAATTAGCTGGATTTTAATTCTGGTAAAGATTTATACACTATTTGTATCCTACTGATTGCTTTAATTAATTTACCTGATTGTATTTACCTGAACAGGCCGTTTTCATGCCAAATGAAAGGCTGTTTTTTTCTATTTGTCTGTGTGGTCGGAACGGTGCGGAAACAGGCCGTCTGAAACACCAGCAAACCGTTTTTATTTTTAGGAGAACATTTATGTCGCAATGGGATGAACGCTACCAAACCGAAGAATATGTATTCGGTACGGAGCCGAACGAATTTATCGCCCGTATCCGTGCTTATCTGCCTACGCAGGGCAAAGCATTGGACTTGGCCACCGGAGAAGGACGCAATGGCATCTTTCTCGCCCAACTGGGCTTGAAAACCGAAGGTGTCGATATGTCGTTGCGCGGTTTGGAAAAAGCACAAAAACTGGCACAACAAAAAGGGGTGGACTTCACCACCCGCATGGCAAACATTACCGAAATGGATATGCCGCCCGAACACTACGCCGTTATCACGTCGGTATTCTGTCATTTTTCCGAACCCGAACGCACGCGCACCATGCAGCGTATTGTGCACGCGCTGCAACCCGGCGGCCTGTTTGCCGGCGTGTTCTACCACCCCGACCAAATTGCCTACGGCACCGGCGGCCCCAGCGACCCTGCGCTGTTGGGCACGCTGGAAGAAATGCAACAGGCTTTATCGGGCTTGGAATGGTTGGTTGCCGAACATTCCGTCCGCGAAATGAACGAAGGCAGCCGCCATCAAGGCATGAGTTCGGTTATCTGCCTGTTAGGCAAAAAACCTTCGTCCGGCCAATAAACCCCGTCGGCATCCGCAATACCCTATGCAAACCCGACAAACCAATCTCCGGCCTTTTGCCGGAGATTTTTTACGGCAGAAGCTTTTGTCCGAATATTTTCTTGAAAAATAAGTATGCAGATATGAAACAATTACTTTCAATTATGGTCGTAATCTGTTGTAACAAACTATTTTGCCTGTATTTTGTAAACAAATGTTATGCAAGATGCAATGTTGTAAATCTGATTGACCTTCTTTGTTCGAGACTAAGATACTTCCGTCATTTTAGCTTCGACTCTACAACAAGAAGATTACCCGACACACTTAAGGTATGCCATGACAGAATACGACAACACCCGTTCCGAAAAACCGGCACAAAACGACGACTTAATCCATACTGACAACACCCCGAACGGGCAGCCCAACCACAATATGGATCACTTGGCTGTTCAGGAACCGGTTTTAATGTTGGAACATTTAGAAAATGAAAACCATGCCGTGCCGACACAACCGGAAGATGCGCTATTAAACGAATCTGCCGATGAAGCCGCTGCGGCAAAAAAAGCAAAGAAAAAATTGCTGAAAGAGCAACGAAAAGCCAAAAAAGAGCCGAAAGTTCAGCCCGAAGAAGAACCAGTATTGCAATTGGGAACGGCAAAAGGCGTGGAAACGATGTTCCGCAATGCCTTCCGTACCGAAATGGAACTGCTGGCATTGGCGGCAACCAAAGCCAACATCATGATTTCGCTCAACGGTTTCATCGTATCCGCCTTAATGATTTCCGGCGCATTCATTTTTTCAACTTCACCCGACTTTCTCGTGCCGGCCGGCATCTTTATGACAACAGCGGCGGCCTCTATCGTTTTTGCCTTATTGTCGGCCTCTCCCGAACGCATGGGTAAAATGCGTGCCACCGTTGAATGGCTGAAAGACTTATTCAAACGCAAAGCGTCGCTGAAAGATTTCAAGGCTCGGGTATATGAGCCTGAAGCCCACTTTGTGAATGAATCGCCCAATATCCTGATTTATGAAGACCGCGTCAAAATCTCCAAAGACCGCTATTGGGAAATGATGCAGGATATTATGGCTAACCGCGAAGAAGTATATAAAAAAATGAGTGAAGAGCTTTACTGGCTCGGATCGTTGGCAAACAAACAGTTCAAATACCTGAATATGTCGTATGCCGCTTTCCGCTGGGGCTTGCTCATCTCAGTGTTGGCTTTCATTACGATCAAAACCCTGCCCAATGTGGTGCCGTCGATGCGTGCCGACAAAGCCGCCGCAGAACTGCGCAACCTCGGCATCAATTCGTTCACGGGCTTATACGAGCCTTCGGCAGTACAGCAACTGCCCGACGGCCGCCTGTTGGTGGTAGAAGACGAACATTCTCGCGCAGCCAGCATCGTATCGTTTAAGCCGGACGGCACTTTAGACGAAAACGAATCGGTTGATACCCGTATTGTCCGCGGCTTCAAGCGCAAACTCAGCGACTTGGAAGGCCTCACCTTGGATAACGACGGCTATGTTTACGCCATTACCTCCCATTCCCGCAACAGAGAAGGCGTGCGCCGTCCCGACCGCGAGCACTTTATCCGCTTCAAAATCCGCGGTAACGAAGTGGTTGAATTGAGTTCGTTTAACGGTTTGGTGGACATACTCGAATCATCGGATCAAGTAGAACAGCTCATCCGCAGCAAAATCGGCACCATGTTGGATTTCAAAACCATCAATATCGAAGGTTTGGCTTACGACCCCAACAAAAACCGCCTGCTGCTGGGTTTCCGCGATCCCGAGTTCAGCGATAAATCGATGATTCTCTACATCGACAACCCTAAAGAAATGTTTGAGCAAAAAGCCAAACCCAACTTTGTCGATGTTGCCTTCTTGGATATTAAAGGCGGCGGTATCCGCTCGATAAACTATGATGCCGTATTGAAATCGTACATCCTGACCAATGAAGTAAAAGATGAACAAGGCAAGAAGTTTCCGCAGTTTTGGTTGTGGAACGGCGAGCCTACTTCCGAGGCCAAACCCATCGACTTGCCTAACATGAGCCACATGACCAACGTCGAAGCCGTCGATTCTGTTAAAGTAAACGGCCAAAACCGTTTGATCTTCATGAGCGACGACGGCGACGCCACCAAAAATATCGGCGGCAAATATATGATTGTCGAATACGATAAGTTTTAAGAGCTTGTTTAAAGTGCCGGCTTTGTTCAAACAAACCGGCAAATAAAAAAACACTTGGCATTTCATTGCCAAGTGTTTTTTTATTCAAGTATCTATCCCGAGGCCGTCTGAAAATATAGTCAGAGACCTCTGCAAAACCCCCAGATGTGGATGCAGTTCAAGGCGTAGCAGCACAGCGGTGCAGACATACATATATGAGGCTAAGCGAGTGTGCAGCGCACCAGATGAAAAGCGGATTCAAAAATGCGATAATCCGCACCTGTCCCCAATCCACCAAAGGAACCAACATGACCGCGCAGCTGATTAACGGCAAAGAGATCTCCCAACAGCGTTTAGAAATCCTCACGAAAAAAACGGCCGAACGCCAATCTGCCGGCTTGCGTGCCCCGTGTTTGGCCGTGGTTTTAGTAGGAGACGACCCCGCCAGCGCCGTGTATGTGCGCAACAAAAAAACGGCATGTGAAAAAGTCGGCTTCCGGTCGCTTTCCTACGAGCTTCCCAAAGAAACCACGCAAGAAACCTTGTTGAAATTGGTAGATGATTTAAATGCCGATCCCGAAGTCGACGGTATTTTGGTTCAGCTTCCCCTACCCGCGCAAATCAACAGCCAAGCCGTATTGGAACGCATTTTGCCACACAAAGACGTAGATGGCTTCCACCCCTACAACGTCGGCCGTCTGGTTGTCAAAATGCCCCTGATGCGGCCGTGCACCCCCAAAGGCGTGATGACTTTGCTGGAAGCCTACGGCATAGACCCCAAAGGCAAAAAAGCCGTAGTGGTGGGAGCATCCAATATTGTCGGCCGGCCTCAGGCGCTCGAACTGCTATTGGCGCGTGCCACCGTAACCGTTTGCCACAGCGCCACACAGAATTTGGCCGAAGAAGTGGGCGCCGCAGACATTGTGGTTGTCGGGGTCGGCATACCGAATTTCGTTAAAGGCGAATGGATTAAACCGGGAGCGGTCGTGATTGATGTCGGCATCAACCGCTTGGAAAACGGCAAACTGTGCGGCGACGTGGAATTTGAGGCGGCCAAAGAACGTGCCGCCATGATTACCCCCGTGCCGGGCGGAGTCGGCCCGATGACCATCGCCACTTTGCTGGAAAATACTTTGCAGGCGGCAGAACTCCATGATGCGCCTGCCGCGCAATAAGAGCGGCATAGTCAATAAACTTTATTTCTGCTACTGCGTTGCCGCCTTGTATCAAAAATAAGTTTATTGGCTACAAACCTTATTCAGACGGCCTTTCCTATTCGGAAAGGCCGTTGCTGTTTTATCCTTCGGGCAGTTAATTTCCTTTAACCCTTTCGCCGCGCAAAAGCGTTTTTCCTTGCCGGTCGAACATCTCGATGTGTTGGCCGACAAAACGGTAACTCCGCACCAAAGGTAGAATGCGCGTCAGTTGCTGTTCCGTAGCGGCATCGGGGCAAGCCATTAACGTAGATGCGATACCGCCGAACTGCAATTTTTTGTCGGACGACGCAATATAACGGCCGAATACGCGGTTACAGTCGGTGCTGATGCTGAACGCCTTGTCTTTACCGTCCAACATCATCACTACCTCCGGGCGAACCGTTTGGCCCTCTGCTTCTTTAATCTGCCACGAGCCTTGCAAGGGCTGGGTATGGTTGCCTAAGGGCACCGCAACCGAAGTGGTGCATGCACCGATTAAAAACAACGGCAATATCAATCCGAATCGTTTCATCATTTACACCTTTCTATGCTATGCAGGGAAATTTGTATCTGTTTGCACTCATTTGCTGCCACAGTCTATCGACTTCACTTTATATTACGGCGTTGCTGCGCCTTGAGCTGCATCCGCATCCGAGGGGGTGGCAAAAGCCTCAGTTAATATGTTAACTAACATATTACCGAGATTTTCCTGCAAAACACATGACAAAAACTTAAAAAAACGTAAACCTTATTTTCAGACGGCCTTTGTTATACAATCCCAGCCGTTCAAACCGATACGGATTCAACATGAAAGCCATGATTTTAGCCGCCGGACGCGGAGAACGTATGCGCCCGCTCACCGATTCCTGCCCCAAACCCCTGCTCAAAGTAGGCGCAGAACCGCTCATCGGCTGGCATCTGCGGCGGCTGCACGCCGCAGGCATACGCGAAATCGTGATCAACCATGCTTGGCTGGGCAGCCAGATAGAAGATACGCTGGGCACGGGCGCGGCATACGGCGTAGAAATTGCCTATTCCGCCGAGGGGGAAACGGGTTTGGAAACCGCCGGCGGCATTGCTACGGCCCTACCTTTGCTGGGCAGCGAACCTTTTTTGGTTATCAACGGCGACGTATTGACCGACATTGATTTTCAGACGGCCTTTAACGCCGCCCAAACCCTGCAACAGGAACAAAAGCTGGCACATTTATGGCTGGTGCCCAATCCGGCTCATAACCCGAAAGGCGATTTCGCGCTCAACGGCAACGGTGCTGTTCTTTCCGAAAGCAGCGAAGGCACGGCCTTAACCTTCAGCGGCATGGGCGTTTACCACCCGGATTTGTTCCGCAATACCCCGCCGCGCCAAGCCGCGAAACTTGCCCCCTTGCTGCGCCAAGCCATGAATGAAGGGCTGGTGTCGGGCGAGCGGCATAACGGCTTATGGCTGGATGTCGGCACGGTTGAGCGCTTGGCAGAAGCCGACGAACTCGCCCGCCATTGGGCATAAGGATTGATTCAGGCAAATACCCTTGCCGAAAACAGCCGAAACCCGCACCGCCGTGTTTCGGCTGTTTTCCTGCCGGTGAGTTTGCCGTTGCGCGCCCCATTTCCGTATCCCGCCACAAGAATCTCTTGTTATAATCAGCCGTTACCGTAGCAAACTCCATAGAAAAAGACCCTACCATGAGCCAAACCCCGTTACTCGACACCATCGATCTGCCGCAAGACCTGCGCCGTCTGAACAAAGACCAGCTGCCGAAAGTAGCAGCCGAATTACGCGCATTCCTGCTCGATTCTGTCGGCAAAACGGGCGGACATTTCGCCAGTAACCTCGGCGCCGTCGAGCTAACCGTTGCCCTGCATTATGTGTACGACACGCCCAACGACAACTTGGTTTGGGATGTCGGCCATCAAAGTTATCCGCACAAAATCCTCACCGGCCGCAAAAACCGCATGGGTTCTATGCGCCAATACGGCGGTTTGGCAGGTTTTCCCAAGCGCGGTGAGTCGGAATACGACGCATTCGGTGTCGGCCATTCTTCCACATCCATAGGCGCGGCGCTCGGCATGGCGGTGGCCGACAAGCTGGCGGGTAACGGCAAACGCAGCGTAGCGGTAATCGGCGACGGCGCGATGACGGCGGGTCAGGCGTTTGAAGCCTTAAACTGTGCGGGCGATATGGAAATCGACCTGCTGGTAATTCTCAACGACAACGAAATGTCGATTTCCCCCAATGTCGGCGCGCTGCCCAAATATCTGGCGCGTAACGTTGTGCGCGATATGCACGGCCTGCTCAGCACCATCAAAGCGCAATCTACCAAAGTGCTCGACAAACTGCCCGGCGCGTTGGAAATCGCTCAAAAAGTCGAACACAAAATCAAAGCAATCGCCGGCGAAGCGGAGCACGCCAAGCAATCGCTGTCGCTATTTGAAAACTTCGGTTTCCATTACACCGGCCCCGTCGACGGCCACGACGTTGAAAATCTGGTGGAGGTGCTGCAAGACTTGCGCGCCAAAAAAGGCCCGCAGATTCTGCATGTGATCACCAAAAAAGGCCAAGGCTACAAACTCGCCGAAAACGATCCGGTAAAATACCACGCCGTGTCCAACCTCGCGAAAGAGCCTGAAAAAGAACCTTACAAACCTGTGCCGCAACCCGCCGCCAAACCCACCTACACGCAGATTTTCGGCAAATGGCTGTGCGATCAGGCCGCCTCCGACCCGCGCTTGGTTGCCATCACGCCCGCCATGCGCGAAGGCAGCGGTTTGGTCGAATACGAACAAAAATTCCCCGAGCGTTATTTCGATGTCGGCATCGCCGAACAGCACGCCGTTACCTTTGCCGGCGGCTTGGCCTGCCAAGGCGCAAAACCGGTGGTGGCGATTTATTCCACTTTTCTGCAACGCGCCTACGACCAACTCGTCCACGATATCGCCCTGCAAAACCTGCCCGTGATGTTTGCCGTTGACCGCGCCGGCATCGTGGGCGCAGACGGCCCCACCCACGCCGGTTTGTATGATTTGAGCTTTTTGCGCTGTGTTCCGAATATGGTCATCGCCGCCCCGAGCGATGAAAACGAATGCCGCCTGCTGCTGTCCACCTGTTACCAACTCGATGCGCCGACCGCCGTGCGTTACCCACGCGGTTCGGGCATCGGTGCAACGGTTTCAGACGGCCTCGATACCGTACCCGTCGGCAAAGGCGTTGTCAGACGCGAAGGCAGCCAAACCGCCGTTTTCGCTTTCGGCAGCATGGTTCAGCCCGCGCTGGAAGCCGCCGAAACGCTGGACGCAACCGTGGCCGATATGCGCTTCGTGAAACCGCTGGACGAAGCATTGATTCTCAAACTGGCGCAGTCGCACGATTATCTGGTGAGCGTTGAAGAAAACGCCGAGCAAGGCGGTGCAGGCAGCGCGGTGCTGGAAGTGCTGGCGAAGCACAATATCTGCAAACCCGTGCTGGTTTTGGGCGTGGCCGACACCGTTACCGAACACGGCGACCCAAAAAAACTGCTCGACGACTTGGGCTTGAGCGCAGCGGGCGTATTGCAGCGCATTCAAAAATGGCAGGCAGACTTAAGCCGTTGAAACTGCCGTCCAAGCGCTAATCACAATCAGACCTTTGAAAAAACCCGGATGTGGATGCAGTTCAAAGTGTAGCAGCGCACAACGCAGAAATGCACCGCAGATAGGGTTTTGCAAAGGTCTCACCATATCCGCTTGCCCATATAGAGAAGGCCGTCTGAAACCTGTTTTTCAGACGGCCTTCATACCATTCGGGCGCAAATAACGGTACAATTCACCCCAATTCAAATATCACACGGGTGTCACAGATGGGCGCAAACATTATCGCCGTTGCCAACCAAAAAGGAGGCGTCGGCAAAACCACCACCGTGGTCAATCTGGCCGCATCGCTGGCCGCCAAAAAGAAGCGGGTATTGGTTATCGACTTAGACCCGCAGGGCAACGCCACCACCGGCAGCGGCATCGACAAAAGCAATATTCAAAACGGCATCTACCAAGTGCTGCTGGGCGATTCCGACATTAAAAACGCCTTAATGCACAGCGAATCCGGCGGCTACGACGTACTCGCCGCCAACCGCACACTGGCAGGCGCCGAAGTCGAGCTGGTGCAAGAACTCGCCCGCGAAATGCGCCTGAAAAACGCGCTGGCCGACGTTGCCGACGACTACGATTTCGTGTTGATAGACTGCCCGCCCACCCTCACCCTGCTCACCCTCAACGGCTTGGTGGCCGCCAACGGCGTGATTGTGCCGATGGTGTGCGAATACTACGCGCTCGAAGGCATTTCCGATTTAGTCGCCACCGTGCGCAAAATCCGCCAAGCCATCAACCCGCGCTTGGACATTATCGGCATCGTCCGCACCCTTTACGACAGCCGCAGCCGCCTTTCGCAAGAAGTGTCCGAGCAACTTCAAGCACATTTCGGCCCGCAGCTTTTCAACACCACCATCCCCCGCAACGTGCGCCTCGCCGAAGCCCCCAGCCACGGCATGCCCGCGCTGGCTTACGATGCCAAAGCCAAAGGCACGCTGGCCTATCAGGAATTGGCTAAAGAGCTGTTGAAACGGGGGGGAGCTGCGGCGAAATAAAGCGAAACAGCTTTTACACTAACGGATTAAGCATACCGAGCTAACAGTCTTCTGCCGCCATCATACAATCAAGGCCGTCTGAAAACTTATTTTCAGACGGCCTTATCTGTTGTTTCTCAAACTAATCAGTCAAACAAAGCATCCACAAACGCACGCGCGTCAAACGGGCGCAAGTCGTCTATGCTTTCACCCACGCCGATATAGCGCACCGGAATCGGGCGGTTGGAAGCCAGCGCGGCGAGAATGCCGCCTTTGGCCGTACCGTCGAGTTTGGTAACAATCAGGCCGGTAACGTCCAGCGCATCATCAAACGCAACCACTTGATTAATAGCGTTTTGGCCGATATTCGCATCCAACACCACGATGATTTCGTGCGGGGCGTCGGGCATGGATTTTTGCAGCACGCGTTTTACTTTTTTGATTTCTTCCATCAAATGAAGTTGGGTCGGCAGGCGGCCTGCGGTGTCGGCCAGCACGATGTCGATACCGCGCGCTTTGGCGGCTTCGACGGCATCGAAGCAGACAGCGGCGGAATCGCCCGTGCTTTGCGAAATCACGGTCACGCCGTTGCGCGCGCCCCATTCCTGCAACTGCTCGCGGGCGGCGGCACGGAAAGTATCGCCCGCCGCCAGCAGCACCGACTTACCTTGCGATTGGAAATATTTGGCCAGTTTGCCGATAGAAGTGGTTTTGCCCGCGCCATTGATGCCGGCCAGCATAATCACAAAAGGCTGCCCGTTGTCGGGAATCACCAGCGGTTTCTGCAACGGCTTGATCAAATCGTAAATCGCGTCTTTCAAAGCGCCGCGCAACTCGTTGCCGTCTTTCAAACCGCGCAGCGACACGCGTTTGCGCACGTCTTTCATCAGATATTCGGTGGCTTCCATGCCCATATCGCTGGTAATCAGAACGGTTTCCAGCTCTTCATACAGGTCTTCGTCGATCTGGCCGCCGCCGAATACGCCGGCCAGCGATTTGGCCATTTGGTCGCGCGATTTGGTTAAGCCTTTTTTCAAACGCGCCGCCCAACCGAGCTTGGCTGGTTCGTCTTCCTCCGTCACAGGTTCGGCAGGCTCGTCGGCAGCGGCAACCACCGGCGCAGTCATCGTGGCGATACTGTCGGGCAATCTCAAAGCATCGGCCAATTCGCTGCTGTTGAGTTCGGCCGCCTCTTCCACCGGTGCGGCATCGCCTTCGGGTATCGGCGAAACGTGGATTTTGGCTACCGGCGCATTCGGATCGTATTGTTCGGGCAACTCGCTGCTGCCGGAAACCACGTCCGACACCAATTGGTCGAGTACGCTGCTTTCTTCATGTTCTTCTACCGCTTCAAGCTGGGTTTCGGTCAGCGGTTCGAGGGTTTCGGGAGTGGAAATTTCAAGGGCGGACGGCTCGTCCGCATTTTCGGCAGCCGCTTCCGATACCGGCGTTTGCACAGGTTCGGCAACGGTTTCGGCAGTTTCCTGTTTTTTCTTGCGTTTAAAGAAGCTGAACATGGCTTTCCTTGTTTGAAAAAGTGGTTTCAGACCTGAATTGTAACGTATTTTCAGAGAATGCCAATCCGCCCAAGCAGAGAAACACGTCGGCGGAAAATAAGTTATATCGGTAACTGTAAATTTATTATCAATATTCTAGCTGAAACAAATGCCATTCTGAAAAAATAGCCTGCTAAAAAAGCCGTCTGAACATAAGTTTTCAGACGGCCTAAACAGCGTTTACCACAAATGGCGCATCGCTTCATGCTCTTGGCGGATACGGATAGAGAGAATAACCATATACACCGGCAAGCCGACCATCATGGTTGTCCAAGCATGACAAAGCAAACCCACGCCGATCAGCTCGGGAATAATATTCAAAAAATAATTGGGATGGCGTACATAGCGGAACAACCACGACCTGTTGATTTTATGTTGCGGATGGATATAAATTTTCAGCGTCCAAATTTCACCCAACGCACGAATAACGTAAAACAGCACAACCAAGGCAAACGCCGTCAATGCCGTACCTGCTGCGGAAATACCGTCAAAAACCGCCTCTCGGATATGCGATTCGGCAAGTGCCGAAAAATAATAGATGATATGTGCCGCAGCCAGCAGCTTCGAATTTTTCTCGCCAAACTGCTTGGCACCCGCCGCAATCAAGCGTTTTTCGTTTTGAACAGAAATAGAAAGAGAAACTAAACGGATAGCAAAAATAAGAGCAAAAACAGCTGTAATCATATAGAAAAGGTTTCCTAATACAAATGAACAAAGTGCCTGCAAAGCTTTTCAGACGGCCTCGGTATCTTTCCGCCTGAAGCCGTTTCCCGAAAGCCATGATAGTCAATCAACTTAAAAATAGTACATACGTCATATTCGGGCTTGACCCGAGTATCGCCTAAATTTGCTGAAACTCAAGATAATCGCGTCAAGCCGAGTATGACGGTTTTGTTATTAAGTAAGTTGATTGATTCTAGACGAACGGAAAAGCCTTTTTCTTACAACTGCGCATCTATAAAAGTTACCGTATAAGGGCAACGCATTGATTCAAAAAACATACGACCGTCTGAAACAATATGTTTCAGACGGTCGTATCGCTGATTCTTAATCAGAACAACAAATCTTAATCTGCTTGGCGACGCAAAATGGCTGGAATTTCAAAATCATCCAATACAGATTGATTTGAAAAATCAGAAGCAGTCAGGTTCATGCTGCGGGTATTGCGGCCGGAACGGATTAAGCCGTCGATATTGGGGAAACCGTCGTCCGTGCCGGTAGCCTGCTGGGTTTTCACCATACGCAGATTATTGTTGGAACCCAACACATTGTTTTCTTTCAAACCGGTTGCGATGATGGTTACACGGATGGCATCTTCTTCCATGTTTTCATCTTCGGCCGTACCGTATTTACGCTCTGCTTCGGGATGGGCATATTCGTCCACCACTTTCATGATTTCGCGGTATTCCGACATTTTCAGGCACCCCGGAGCGGTGGTAATGTTTACCAACACGCCGCGCGCACCATCCAAAGTCACATCATCCAAGAGCGGGCTGGAAATAGCTTGTTCAGTAGCCAAGCGTGCACGGTCGATGCCTTGGGCAAAGCCTGAACCCATCATCGCCATGCCCATAATGCTCATCACGTTTTTCACGTCGGCGAAGTCCAAGTTGATGAAACCGGGGCGGGTAACTACTTCGGAAATACCGGCAACGGCATCGCGCAACACATTGTCGGCAGCGCGGAATGCTTCACGCACGGTGATGTCTTCGCCCAATGCAGTCATCAGTTTGTCGTTAGGAATCACGATTAATGAATCCACTTGGCTTTTCAGGTGATCCAAGCCTTCTTGGGCGATGTGAACGCGTTTACCTTCGTGGCCGAACGGACGGGTCACAACAGCCACAGTCAAAATGCCTTGCTCTTTGGCAATTTCAGCAACAACAGGAGCAGCACCGGTACCGGTACCACCGCCCATACCGGTGGTAATGAACAGCATATTGGCACCGCGGATGGCATCTGCAATGGCTTCACGGTCTTCTTGGGCTGCGGCGCGGCCGATTTCAGGGTTGGCACCCGCACCCAAACCGCGGGTTAAATTGGTACCTAACTGGATACGTTTGCCGGCATTGCTTTTGCCTAAAGATTGGGCGTCGGTATTCGCGCTAATAAATTCAACACCTTGAACGGTATTCAAAATCATGTTGTTGATAGCGTTGCAACCGCCGCCGCCGATGCCGATAACTTTAATGACCGCAGGGCTTGCAGCTGATTCTACTACGTCGTAAACCAATTCCATGTAACACTCCTTTGCGCCCTGCGTCAGGACGGATAAAACGGGATAAAAAATGGGAATAAATATACGCTAATTATATAAGAAGCATGATGCGGCTGGCAAAAGCCTTCTTATATTCTTATTATATTTTTACGTTTGTTTTAAAAGTTGTTTTTGAGCCAGTCGCGGAATTTCACCCACAAGCTGTCTTTGTGCTCTCTTACTACGACCGCGCCGGAAACTGGGCTGCCGTAAACTTCGCCGCGGGCCGCCTGAAGCAAGCCGATGGCGGTAGCATAACGGGGATTGCGGATACGTTCGGAAACGCCGCCCATTTCTTGCGGCACACCTATACGCGCAGGCAGGTTGAATACGTCTTCTGCCAAATCCACAATGCCGGTAAGCAGTGATGCGCCGCCCGTCAATACGATGCCGGAAGTCAGCACTTCTTCGGGGAAACCCGAACGGCGCAACTCGTTAAGCGTCAGCTCCAAAATTTCTTCCACGCGCGGGCCGATAACGCTGGCCAATACGCGGCGGGAAATTTGGCGCGGCTGGCGGTCGCCTACGCTGGGCACTTCGATCATTTCATCCAAACCGTCCATAGTGGCAATAGCCACGCCGTGATGGATTTTGATGTATTCAGCCGCATTATGCGGAGTACGCAATGCTTGTGCCAAATCTTTGGTAATCAAATCGCCGGCAACCGGAATCACGGCGGTATGGCGGATGGCACCGTTGGTATAAACGGCAATATCGGTAGTACCGCCGCCGATATCGATTACGCATACGCCCAAATCTTTTTCGTCTTCGGTTAAGACGGCCTGCCCGCTGGCCAAAGGCTGCAACATAATCTGATCCATGTGCAGGCCGCAGCGGTTAACGCATTTTTGGATGTTTTGCAGGGCGGTAATGGCTCCGGTAATGATGTGTACGCGCGTATCCAAACGAACGCCGCTCATGCCGATGGGTTCTTTCACGCCGGGTTGGTTGTCGATAATATACTCTTGGACAACGGTATGCAGTATATTGTGGTCAGGCGGAATATTAACGGCTTTAGCGGTTTCAATAGCACGGTCGATATCGGCTTGCGACACTTCGCCGTCTTTGATTTTAACCACGCCTTGCGAATTGAGGCTGCGGATATGGTTGCCTGCGATGCCGGTGGTTACGCTGTCTACTTTACAGTCCGCCATCAACTCGGCTTCGTTCATGGCCTGTTTAATGGCTTGGGCAGTGGCATCGATATTGGTCACCATACCGGCTTTCAGGCCGCGCGACGGTGCCTGACCCAAGCCGATAATGTGGATTTCATTGTCTTCCTGTATTTCGCCGATTAATGCGATAACTTTAGAAGTACCGATATCCAATGCGCTGATATATTTGCCTTTTACCATGATGTCCCATTCATTTTATTTATGTTACTGTCTGTTTGCTGTTTCGGCCTCTGGAATCGCGGTTTCAGACGGCCCTGCTGTTTCTTGCTCTTGTGTTTTCTCAAGATAGCGCACGGCAAAACCGTCTTTGTAGCGCATATCTACATAATCTATGTTGCTTTGGCGCACTTGCAGCACTTCCTGCCACATGTCGGCAAAGCGTTGCAGACGTTTGGTTTCGTTTTCACGCCCCAATCTGACGGAAATGCCGTTGTTTAATTCTACCGACCACGCCGAACGCGGTGTGTATTCGAGTTTGGCGATACTCAGGTTTTTGGGTTTGAGTATGGCGGTAAATTCGTTGTAATGCTTGACCATGATGGCTCCGGTTCCGGGCTGCCCTTCGAAGAGCGGAAAGGCTTCGTCGGTAGCGGCATTGAACAGGTTGCCGTTGCTGTCGATCAAACCGGATTCTTTCCAGCGCCCTACCGGCACACGCTCTTTCAGGTTGATTTCAACCGTGTCGGGCAGGCGGCGGCGCACGGACACTTTATCTATCCACGGCAGTTTGGCAAAGGCTTCTTGGGCACCGTTCAAATCGGCTTTGAAAATATTGCCGCGGATGTATTGCTGCGCCACGCTTTGCAGTTGTTTGTTGCCGGTGCGTTGCACATCGCCTTCGATTTTTACCTGCTTGACCGGAAAATAAGGTGAATTGTAAACCCAAACGGCCAATGCTCCCAGCAGTATCAACACTACCAGGATCATCAGCCAGCCGGTTACGCGCTTTAATGCGCCTGCATTATCCCACATGAGCGGTTTTCAGAATTTCAACACATAAATCGGCGAAGCTCAAGCCGGTTTGGGCAGCCGATTTCGGCACTAAGCTGTGGTCGGTCATTCCGGGCAAGGTGTTGATTTCCAGAAGATACAGTTTGCCGTCGGTATCTTTCAGAAAATCTACTCTCGATACGCCCTGCGCACCTATGGCTACCGCGCCCCGTGCCGCTAAAACGCGCATCTGTGCTTCGTCTTCCTGATTTAAATCGGACGGGCATTGATACACGGTATCGTTACGGTTGTATTTGGCTTCGTAGTCGTAAAACTCGGTGGCGGGAATAATGCGGATGCTGGGGTAGCCTTCGCCGTTAATCACGGGGCAGGAATATTCTCCGCCGCCGATAAAGCGTTCGGCAATAATCTCGCCGTGAAAATGCTTGAGTTCTTCATACACTTCTTTCAGACGGCCTGCTTCTTTCACTTTTACTACGCCTACGCTGCTGCCTTCTGCGGCGGGCTTCACAAACATAGGCAGGCCGAGCTGCCGCTCGAGTTCGTCAAAATCGCTGTTTTCGTGAAGCACGGCAAATTCGGGAACGGGCAAACCCAAAGCCTGCCAAATCAGTTTGCAGCGGTATTTATCCATGCCGACGGCGGAAGCCATCACCCCGCTTCCCGTGTAGGGAATGCCCAATAATTCGAGCGCACCCTGCACGCTGCCGTCTTCACCGTAAGTGCCGTGCAGGATATTGAAGGCCGTCTGAAACCCTTGTGTTTTCAGCTCTGAAAGCGGGGTTTCTTTCGGGTCGAACGCATGGGCGTCTATCCCTTTGCTTTTTAGGGCTTCGAGAATGGCGGCTCCGCTTTTTAAGGATATCTCCCGTTCGCTTGAAAAACCGCCCATCAGTACGGCAACTTTGCCAAATGCTTGCATGTTGGTAACTCTTTCTTTGTTCAGACGGCCTGTTTTATGCGCGGGCACTTGCTTCGATAAACGCTGCCGGCACTTTATTGATGCTGCCCGCTCCCATGGTCAGCACCACGTCTCCGTCTTGCAGAAGGTTGATCAGGGTTTCGGGCAACGCATTCACATCTTCGCAGTAGATCGGTTCAAGCCTGCCCAATACACGCACGGCACGCGCCAAGGCGCGGCTGTCGGCGGCCACAATCGGCTCTTCTCCGGCGGCATACACTTCGGTGAGCACCAGAGTGTCGACGGTATTCAACACGCTTACGAAGTCTTCGAATAAATCGCGGGTGCGGGTATAGCGGTGCGGCTGAAACGCCAACACCAAACGGTTGTTCGGATACGCACCGCGGGCTGCGGCCAATGTTGCGGCCATTTCTACGGGGTGATGGCCGTAATCGTCGATCAAGGTCACTTTTCCGCCCGAAGGCAAGGCAACTTCGCCGTATTTTTGGAAACGGCGGCCTACGCCTTCAAAGCCCAACAAACCTTTTTGAATGGCCTCTACCGACGCGCCGACCTCTAAAGCCACGCCGATGGCGGCAAGTGCGTTCAATACGTTATGACGGCCCGGCATGTTCAGCACCACTTCAAACGGTTCGGTGCCGTTGTGTTTCGCATGCACGGTAAAGCGCATTTGCGTGCCTTCGGTGCGCACGTCGGTGGCGTAAATATCGGCGGATTCGTCCAGCCCGTAAGTGGCAAAAGGTTTGCTGATGCGCGGCACAATCGCCCGCACATGCTCGCTGTCGATGCACAAAAAGGCTTTGCCGTAAAAAGGCATGCGGTGGATAAAGGTTACAAACGCCTGATGCAGCTTTTCGACGCTGTGGTCGTAGGTATCCATGTGGTCGGTGTCGATATTGGTCACAACCGACATAACGGGGGTGAGATGCAGAAAAGAGGCGTCCGATTCGTCTGCTTCGGCAACGATGTATTGGCCGCTGCCCAAACGGGCGTTTGTACCGGCGGCGGTGAGTTTGCCGCCGATAACAAAGGTCGGGTCCATGCCTGCTGCCGCCAAAATAGATGCGGTCAGGCTGGTGGTGGTGGTTTTGCCGTGTGTGCCGGCAATGGCGATGCCGTCGCGAAAGCGCATCAGCTCGGCCAACATCAAGGCACGGGGAATCACGGGGATTTTGCGCTCGTGCGCGGCCACCACTTCGGGATTGTCGGCCTTCACGGCGGTTGAAATCACAACAACGTCGGCATCGGTAACGTGGGCGGCGGTATGGCCGGGATACACCTGAATCCCCAAGCCGCTCAGGTGGCGCGTTACCGCACTTTGCGCCTGATCGGAACCGGATACGTTAAAACCCAGATTGTGCAGCACTTCGGCAATCCCGCTCATACCCGAACCGCCGATGCCCACAAAATGAATATTGTTAACTCTGTTTTTCATGTTGTTGTTATTCCTGAATTTTACATACCGTTTCAGACGGCCTTGCTATTTTATCCCCCTGCTTTTCGGCGATGCGGATGCAAGTGTCGTTTTACACGGGAATAAAAAGTTATTATTTTAATGGCCTGCGGCCCGAGAAGCTATGGGTTTAATGTAAAAGGCTGTTCAGGTTGTTTGAAAATATGCAGAAATTTTTTTCAGACGGCCTCAATAGAAACCACAGGCCGTCTGAAATGAATTACATGGTGGTGGCGATGGCGGTAACGGCCACATCGTCGGCACTGTGCGGCATGGCCAAAGTGCGCGCGTTTTTCGCCCACTCGAGGCAGCGGTCTCTATCCAACGCCCACAATACTTCGGCCAGCTTTTCGGCAGTCAGTTGCGACTGCGGCAGCAGCAAACCGGCATCGGCTTTCACCATAAAGCGGGCGTTGGCGGTTTGGTGGTCGTCAACGGCATGTGGATACGGCACCAGCAGCGCGCCCACGCCTGCTGCGGTCAGCTCGGCAATCGTCAGCGCACCGGCACGGCAAATCACCACATCGGCATGTTGGTAAGCGGCAACCATATCGTCGATAAATTCCACGCATTTGGCTTTTACGTTCAGCAAATCGTAATCGCTTTGCAGGCTGCCGAGTTTGCCGCGACCGGCTTGATGATAAATCTGCGGGCGTTCGTTTTCGGTAAGCAGAGCCAAAGCGCGCGGCACGGTTTGGTTCAATACGTCTGCGCCCAAGCTGCCGCCCATTACCAATACTTTCAGACGGCCTTCCCTGCCGGCAAAGCGTTGGGCGGGTTCGGGCAGATTGGCGATGTCTGCACGCACGGGATTGCCGACCAAGCCGTCGGGATTGTCAAATGCTTTGGGAAAAGCATACAGCACGCGGCGCGCCCAGCGGGAAAGCTGTTTGTTGGCCAAACCGGCCACGGCGTTTTGCTCGTGAATCACTACGGGAATACCCGCCAATTTGGCCGCCACCCCGCCCGGAAAGGTCACAAATCCACCGAAGCCGATCACACAATCCACGCGGTGCCTTCTAATGATATGCAGCGCAGCCTGCACGGTTTTAAACAAAGTGAACGGCAGCATGATTTTGCGCTTGAGTCCGTTGCCGCGCACGCCTTTGATGGCCAGCGTTTCCAAACGGATATTGTGCTTGGGCACGATGCGCTCTTCCATCGAGCCTGCGCTGCCCAGCCAAATCACATGGTGCCCGCGCGAGCGCAGCGATTCCGCCACCGCCAGCGCGGGGAAAATGTGGCCTCCCGTGCCACCTGCCATCAACATAAAGGTTTTTGTTTTCATCGTTTTTACCCCTCGACTTTATAACCGCGCATTTTCAGGCGGTTTTCATAATCCACTCTCAGCAACAGTGCCATACAGGCCAGCATAATGATGACGGCCGAACCGCCGTAAGACATCAGCGGCAAGGTCAGGCCTTTGGTCGGCAGCAGGCCGATGTTCACGCCGATATTGAAAAAGCTTTGAATGCCCAACCAGATACCGATGCCTTTGGCAACATAAGCACCGAAAAACAATTCCAAATCGCGCGCCTGCTTGCCGATGGAAAATGCACGCCACACCAGCCACGCATAGCAGAAAATCAGCACGAAAATGCCGACAAAACCGAACTCTTCGCCAATTACCGCCAAAATGAAGTCGGTATGCGCTTCGGGCAGATAAAAGCGTTTTTCCAAACTCGCACCCAAGCCGACGCCGAACCACTCGCCGCGGGCAATCGCCATCAGCGAATGGGTAAGCTGGTAGCCCTTGCCGAGCGGGTCTTCCCACGGATTCAAAAACGCCGCCACACGCGCCATACGATACGGCGCAACGGCAATCAAAGCAGCCATACTGGCCAAACCGATGCCCACCATCATCATGAACCACCGCCACGGCAAGCCGGCTAGAAACAGCAGCCCCATCGCTACGGCAGTCACCACCACAAACGAACCGAAGTCCGGCTCCAGCATAATCAGCCCCAAGCCGATACCTACCGGCACGGCGGAAAAACCCACTTTTTTAAACTGCTTGAGAATTTCGGCACGACGGGTAAAGAAGCTCGACAGATACAGAATCACCGCCATTTTGAAAATCTCTGTCGGCTGCAAGTTGAACGGCCCCAAATGAATCCAGCGTTTCGCGCCGTTGATTTCACGCCCCACCACCAACACGGCCACCAGCAAAACCAAGCTGCCGAGCAGGATAAACGGCGTTGCCTTTTTCCAGGTTTTCAGCGGGATTTTCGCCACGGCCAAGGCCACGCCTGCACCTATGCCTAAAAATATGGCTTGGCGGCCGAGATAAAACCATTTGTCGCCGCCGTCGTGCGCGGCATAGGCAATCGAGGCGGAATAAATCATCATCAGGCTGAACGCCGTCATCAAAACCACCATCCACAGCAGCGAATGGTCGAATTTCTGCCCGCTGCGGAGGATTTTACGGTCGAGAATTTTGGATTCGGTAATCATATTGCTTGAATCATTTCTGTTGGATTTAAATATTTCAGACGGCCTCAAACATACTAGGCCGTCTGAACAGATGGCGTCAGCCCCTTATTTCGTTTTTAAAACATTTCCCCCGCACACCGGCAACGCACCGCCGCTTATGGGCGGATGTCAATGGGCGCATTGTAAACCACGCTGCGGTAGAGTTCGTCCACCTCATCATCGGTAACCGCGATGCAGCCGTTGGTCCAGTCGCGCCGCAAATGGTGTCTGCCGATGGCGCCTTTGCCGTTGGGCAAGCCGTGGATTTTAATCAGCCCGCCCGGCTCTTTGCCCTGCGATGCGGCATAGGCTTTATCGGCGGCATTCGGATAAGACACGCCCAGATTTTTATGATAGCCGCTGTTCGGATTTCGTTCGTTTATCCGGTAAAGACCTTCGGGCGTTTTGCCGTCGCCTTCAAACTGCTTGTGGCCGACGGGATTAAAACCCAGCGACACCGGATAAATTTTCAGCAACTCTTCCCCGTGATACGCCCACATCTGGCGCTTGGCCTTATAAACCACCAAACGGTCGATCACAGCCGAAGCCGGAAGCGGCTCCGAATTGCCCACCTTCGGCTTGGCCTCGGCCTCGCCTTCCAGCACGGCGGGCGGTAGCGGTTTCAGCCAAAATAAAAAGACTGCGGCGATGGTCACAAGAATCGAGAAGGTTATTCCTACCCCAAACCAAACTTTTTTATTCATTGCTGAACTGCCTCCGGCTGTTTATCGGTTGATAACATGGAAGTTTGGGGCAACCAAAACGAAAATACCAAAGCTGATAACAATCCTGCGATACTGAAAGCGTACCAAATCAGCGATAAGCCGAAAAAGAGCCAATCAAGCACTATCGGCACCAAAGCGCCTGTAATACCCATCACAACGCTGCCTTTTATGCCCCGCCGCAACTTTAATACATTAGCCACAAGCCAAGTCAGCCAAGCGGGGATGACGCCGAACATCCAAGAGATTGGGATGGAATACGGCCATGCGTCCCACAGCATTGAGGCCGAACCGGCGAATAACCCGCCATTGCTTAACGCCTCGACAACAATAAGACTTAACAGCCCAAGCGGGCCGCCAAACAAGCACATCGGCCATAGCAAAGGCAGATAATTCAACTTATCCGGCACTATTTCTTGATGATCTTGACGACTTGCCTGCTCCACCCGTTTTCCTTTCTGATTAAACCGCTCGAAACCGAGCCGGGATATTCATTATGGGCAAAGCAAGACGGCTCATCATCAGCGTTCGGATAAGCGGTGCGATTTCGGCGCAGGCAAGCACTTTTCCGTACTGCACGTTTTTCAGACGGCCTCAAACCATCAGGCCGTCTGAAAAACCTTACAACGCCTTAAACGCCTCAACAAACACCTGCGCCCGATGCGCATAGCCTTTGAACATATCGAAGCTCGCGCAAGCCGGGCTGAGCAAAACGATGTCGCCGCTTTGCGCCAGCTTGTAGGCCGTCTGAACGGCTTCTTCCAGCGTTGCGCAGTCAATCAAATCCACACCGCAGCCGGCTAAATCGCGGCGGATAAGCGCCGCATCCACACCGATCAGCAGCACGGCGCGGGCTTTGTTGTGCAGCGCGGCGCGCAGGGGCGTGAAGTCCTGCCCTTTGCCCTGCCCGCCCGCAATCAACACCAGCGGGCTTTGCAAACCGGCAATGGCGGCGGCGGTGGCACCGACATTGGTGCCTTTGCTGTCGTCGATAAACGTGATGCCGTTTTTCTCGCCGACTTTTTCCACGCGGTGCGGCAGGCCTTTAAAGGTTTGAATGTGTTGCAGCAATTCGGTTCGCGGCAGGCCGACGGCTTCGCACAAAGCCAAAGCCGCCAACACGTTCGCCGCGTTGTGCAAGCCTTGCAGGGGAATGGTGGCGGTGTCCAGCAAATCGTTTGCACCGGCTTTCAGACGGCCTGTCTGAACGTCCGCCCAATAATCGGCCTGCCCTTCCAACGAAAACCATTTGATGTCGCGGTTCGGGCGTTTCATGGCACGGCACATCACGTCGTCGGCATTGAGCACCTGCACGCCGCTGCCGCGAAAAATTTTGTCTTTGGCGTGGGCATAATCGAGCAGGTCGTCGTAGCGGTCGAGGTGATCTTCTGAAATATTCAGCACCACCGCGGCATCGGCGGCAAGATGGTCGGTGTTTTCAAGCTGGAAACTGGATAACTCGAGCACCCATACGTCCGCCGCTTTGCCGCCGCGCTGCATATAGGCCTCCAACACGGGCGTGCCGATATTGCCCGCCACCACGGTGTCCAGCCCGCATTTTTCGCACAGATAACCGACCAAACTGGTAACGGTGGTTTTGCCGTTGCTGCCGGTGATGGCGATGATTTTGTCGCTTTTGCCTTTCAACTCGTGCGCCAGAATTTCCACGTCGCCCAACACCACGCCGCCGCTTTGCTTGAACACCTCGATTTCGGGCGCACGCTCGCTGATGCCGGGGCTGAGGGCGAGAATATCGAAACCGTGCGCCAAAGCGTCTTTCAGACGGCCTGTATAACAGCTTAAGCCGTTAAACCGCTGCTTCAATTCCGCCTCGCGTTCGGGTTTCAAATCAGCATCATAAGCCGCCACCTGCGCGCCCTGCCGCTGCAAAAACGCAATCATCGAAACACCCGTGCCGCCCAGGCCGGCGACTAGGATTTTTTTGTTTTGCCAGTTCATTTTGTTACTCTGAATATGTCCGTCATACTCGGGCTTGACCCGAGTATCTTGTTATCTGCAAGGCCGTCTGAAATACCTCTCCCTGATATTTGGGAGATACTCGGGTCAAGCCCGAGTATGACGCGCTATTTTTATATCGATCAATTTTTTCAGACGGCCTCAAAAAACCCTGCTACCCCAAATACCTTCAACACCGCCACCAACTCCGCCAGCCTATCTTCAGGATTCCCCGCCATCGGCGGCATAGGCGAGGCATATTCCGGTTCGTTTTGGTTGCGCATCCAGTCGGCCAATACAAACAGGCGCAGCAGCAGCGGCTCCGCCCATTCGGGTTTGACCGACAATTCCTGCAAGGCTTGGGCGAAACAGGCGATCCATTGGTTGCGTGTGTTCATGCTTACGGCAAAGGGAAAATGCCGCTGGCGCAAGCGCGGATGGCCGTGCGCATGTTCGTACAGTGGCGGGCCACCGAGCCAGCCGCTTAAAAATTGAAACAGTCGTTCGCGGCATAATCCAGCGTTTCGCCGTGTTGTTCACGCAGTTCGGTGTATTGCGGCTCTAAGTCCATCAAATCATAGAAGCGGTCGGTCAATTCCTGCACGCCCGCTTCGCCGCCCAATAAGTTGTAGAGGGTTTGTTGTGTCATATCTTTTCAGACGGCCTCAACGCACCTTCAGCGTGCTCAAACCGATCAGCACCAACACGATGGTAATGATCCAAAAGCGCACCACCACCTGCGTTTCTTTCCAGCCTTTTTGCTCGTAATGGTGGTGAATCGGCGCCATCAGGAAAATGCGTTTTTTCGTGCGTTTGTACCAGCTCACTTGCAGCATCACCGAAATGGCTTCGACCACAAACAGGCCGCCCATAATCACCAGCACGAACTCTTGGCGGATAATCACCGCCACGGTGCCGAGTGCCGCACCCAAAGCCAGCGCGCCCACGTCGCCCATAAACACTTGTGCGGGGTAGGCGTTGAACCACAAAAAGCCCAAACATGCGCCGCACATGGCCGCGCAGAAAATCACCACTTCGTTCGCGCCCGCCACATACGGCTGCTGCAAGTAGGCGGCAAATTCGGAGTGGCCGCTGGCGTAGGCAAAAACCGCCAAACCGCCTGCCACCAGCACCACGGGGAAAGCGGCCAAGCCGTCCAAGCCGTCGGTAAGGTTCACGGCGTTGGACGTGCCGACGATGGTGAGATAAGCCAACACCACAAAGCCGATCACGCCCAGCGGCAAGGCGACTTGTTTGAAGAAAGGCACAATCAGAATATTGTTGGCCGAGTTTTGCGCCACATAAAACAGCAGCAAACCCGCCGCCAATGCTACACCCGACTGCCACACCATTTTGAACCGCGCCGACACGCCGTTCGGGTCTTTATAAACCACCTTGCGCCAGTCGTCGTAAAAACCCAGCGCGCCGGTGGCCAGCAGTACCAGCAGCAGAATCCAAATATAGATGTTGCCGAGATTGCCCCACAGCAGTGTGGACACGGTAATCGCGGTAAGAATCAACGAGCCGCCCATCGTAGGCGTGCCGGTTTTAATCAGGTGGGTTTGCGGCCCGTCGTGGCGCACGGCCTGGCCGACTTTCAACTCGGTCAGCTTGCGGATAGTCCACGGGCCGAGCAGCAGCGAGAATGCCAATGCGGTTAATGCCGCCATCACGGCGCGGAATGTGGTGTATTGAAAAACGTTCAGCGCGGAAATCCAGTCGCTGAAATGGGCTAACCATAGAAACATGGGGTTTACTTCCTTTTTGTTGTCGTATTTTTATTGATCTTGCTTAGGCCGTCTGAAAAGGCTTTAAGTATGCTCGAATCCGTTTTCAAACAGGCATTTATTTTTCGATATTACGCTCAATCACGCATATCGGATAACCGCCCGGCTGTTTGCCGCCGCCCAAATCCAGGCATAAATCATCATAAACATAGGTTTGGAATTTCATGCCTGCGTAAAAAGCGGCCACCAGAGCGGCGAGGAAAATAATGGTTTTGAGTATTTTGTTCATATTTAAGATTTTGAATTTAATTACCTATTCATCCAAAGGCATAAAAGCTTCATCTTCGATAATCACTCACAACAGATTTAGACAAAGCGGTCGTTTTTTTTCATATTTTTCTTCGCCTAAAAACAATAGCTTTTTTAACTATCATGTATGAGAAAAATCTAAGTTCAGTTAGCTTGCTAAGTTTAGAATCGTACATAAAAAACTTTTATATTATATTAAGAACCATGCCTTTAATTTTATTGAAAATAATCCTCATCAACTACCCAACCATTCAATCCATTTTCACAACGGATTTTTCTAAATTTATCAACTTTGTCATAAACCTCTTCTCCTAAAAAACAAATACTCCCTTTCGGAATAATAAAATCGGGCTGACTATACAAAGCTCCTACTTCTCGATACATATTTACATCTCTTAAAGCAACCACTTTTTTTTCTTGATTATTTTGACAACCTAAAAGCCCAAAACATGTACTCATAGCTATATAAAGGCAAGCTACATTATTCATTTTATTAATCCCAAAGAATTTTTTATCACTCTTTATCAACATATAATGATAAATAACCCATCTAAAGCTATTTGATGCTACTTTTGCTGTTTATTTACTTCATAGGTTCAAAAGCTTCATCTTCAATAACCAGTCCTTTAAGTCCATTCTCACAACGAACTTCTACGAAACGGTCAGTTTTGCCATATTTCTCTTTACCCAAAAAGCAAATACTATCTTTAGGAATAATAAAATCTACAAGACTGTAAGCCGCATCTGTACTGTTATATCCATACATCTCTTAAAGCTTTTACTTTCATTTCTTGTGAATGACACGCACCCAGCAGGAAAAACACCATGCAAAAATATTTTTTCATTTTTTTGGATAAATCCTTCTTTTAATTAATCGAGGAGATTTATTTAAGCCATCCATTATGTCTGAAATTTACTAAAATTCTTATCCAATGCATACTGGGTAATCAGGCGAGGTAAACCAAAAAGATTGGAGTCAAGTTCTATATACGCATTTACAAATAATTTATTTTGATTTGGCCTAATATTTTTATCCAAATACACTCTGTCATCCAAGCAGTGTAAAATTCCTAATATCTAAATTGTTCAACCGCGACGGCATCTTCCCGAAATTTATTGATAACCTTTTGAGAACGAAACATCTTTGACATACGCAGCACAAGATAAAAAAACATCAGAAGAACATAAATATTTCCAGCTATCATATAAAAATTGATTTAGATTAGAAAAAAATTATAATCGAAACTCAAAAGCAATTTTCTCTTTATAATATTATTCATAAGTTCTATTTGGATCACCAAAATAAGAAGAGTACAAATTTTCATATTCTTTATTATCAATAAAGAAT
>NZ_LGZA01000017.1:0-52889 GCF_001308005.1 Neisseria sp. 74A18 | reverse complement strand
ATGTTCAATCTCTAACTTTTTAACTTCTGGTCTGCTTCAAAGAAACCGACTGACAATGATATAATCTTGTCTCGTCTGTTTTTGTCGCAGTGTGAGGCCTAAGACACTCACACTTATCGGTAATCTGTGTTGTTAAAGAACTTAAATCCGCCGTCTCAGCAGCGAAGAAACCGAACTATACACACCCCAAACCCAACCCGTCAACACCAAAAATGCAATTATTTGCACCAAATCACTCATCACGATGTTTCTTATCGGTTTTTATTTTACACCCCGTAACAGCCAAACCGACAAACCGACAACAAAACCCTACATCAATACACCAAAACCCTACTTCACATACAAAATACAACCGGACAAAATACAACCGTGCCGTCTGAAAAAGTTTCTTTCAGACGGCACGGTTGAGTTATGGCCGCTTGACGGCCTACTTTATGTTTTTATAGAACCGATATTTTAATACACACCATTTTCTCTTTGCCTGCCATAGTCTGCAGCCGCTGTAAACAGAACGTCTGTCGAAGAATTCAATGCAGTTTCAGCAGAATCTTGAACTACTCCAATAATGAAACCTACTGCAACTACTTGCATAGCTACATCATTTGAAATGCCGAACAAATTGCAGGCTAATGGAATCAGCAGCAACGATCCGCCAGCAACACCCGAAGCTCCTGCCGCACTAACTGTTGCAACCAAACTCAAGAGGAGGGCTGTGACAAAATCAACTTGGATACCTTGCGTATGCGCGGCTGCCATAGCCAATACTGTAATGGTAATGGCTGCTCCTGCCATATTGATGGTAGCGCCTAAGGGAATAGAAATAGAATAAGTATCTTCGTGCAAACCCAGTTTTTTCGCTAAAGACATGTTAACCGGAATGTTGGCGGCAGACGAACGGGTAAAGAAAGCCGTCACACCGCTTTCACGCAGGCAGGTAAGAACGAGCGGATAGGGGTTGCGGCGGATTTTCCACCACACGATTAAGGGATTAATCACCAATGCAATAAACAGCATACAACCAAGCAATACTGCCAGCAGTTGCGCATACCCTATTAGCGCATCAAAACCTGTTTCTGCTATGGTAGACGCCACCAGACCGAAAATACCCAAAGGTGCAAAACGGATAACCCATTTGACTACTTTTGAAACTGCATCCGCAAAATCTGCAATCATCATCCGCGTTTGCTCGGAGGCATGACGCAGAGCAAAACCCAAAACCAAACCCCAAGCCAAAATGCCTATATAGTTGGCATTGGCAATGGCGTTAACCGGATTGACCACCAAGTTCAGCAGCAGGGTTTTCATTACTTCTTTAATGCCGGAAGGCGGTGTAGCGGCAACATCACTGGCGTTGACCAATACGATTTCGGTGGGAAACAGAAAACTGGCGATTACGGCACAAAGTGCGGCTGTGAAAGTGCCGATGGCATACAGTGTAATAATCGGCTTGATATAGGCTTCGTTGCCTCTTTGATGGCTGGCGATGGCACTCATGACCAAAACAAACACCAACACCGGTGCAACTGCTTTCAATGCACCGACAAACAGCGTTCCCAGCAATCCGGCTGCCAAACCAGCACCGGGAGACAACCAAGCCAGTGCGACACCCAAAACCAGCCCGATAATAATCTGCTGAACCAAACTGACGCGATTAACGGCATCAATAACCGGATTTCCACTTGCCACGATGCATCCTTATAATATAAAGGTTAAGAATAGCTAACATTCTAAAATAAAACGCTTTGAATGGATAGCAGCATTAAATTTTTCACATTTTTCTTTGCCGCATTATTTGAAATTTACGCAAACAGAAATAATGAAACTTTGTTTTTCACGCATTTTACAAGCTGTTTGTGTTTTCGGCGCATTTTCGTTTGTGAATTTGCAGTTTTCGGAAAATCTGTAAAATTTACTGCCCCGATAAATGCTTATTCATCTTCGGAGCGGGTTTTACCAAGGTTGTACCAACTGCCGAACACTATAAAAAATGCTAAAATCGCTTCTCGTCTATACCGGCACGTTTATCAAATTAAATTGGTTTGAAGTTTATATGAAGAAACACACCGTTAAGCTGTTATTGCCCACTCTTTCGCTCGCCTGCTCCCAAGCTTTCGCTTACACGCCGGCTCCGGAAGACTATGTGCCTATCAAAAAGGAGCGGAAAGAACAGATTGAAGAAAGCGGTGGAAAAAAGCTGCCGGTAAAATATCCGATTCGTATTAACGTGAACGATAAAGAGGTCAAAGCAATGCTCGAAGAGCATCTGCCTTTGATCGCCCAGCAGGAAGAAGAGGAGTTGGATAAGGAACAATTGGGATTTCTTGCCGAAGAAACGCCTGAAAACGTGATCACAATGTTGAAAACCAAAGGCTATTTTAACGGTAAAGTAACGGTAGAGCCTGCGGGCGAAGGTTATCGGGTGAACGTAACGACCGGCCCGCGTACTAAAGTAGACAACGTAGGTGTGGCCATTGTGGGTGATGTGCTGCAAGACGGCGATTTGGCGCAATACTACAAAACGGCTTTGGAAAACTGGGCATTGCCGGTGGAAGACCCGTTTGATCAAAACAACTGGAGCAGCAGCAAAACATCGGTGTTGTCTGCGGTAACGCGCAAAAAATACCCGCTGGCCAAACTGTCGCATTCGCAAGCTACGATTAATCCTTACAACAATACTGCCGATCTCAATGTGGTTGTTGAAAGCAACCGCCCCATTTATTTCGGCGACATCCAAATCAGCGGCACGAAACGTTATCCCGAAAGCGTAGTGCGCGGCATGGCTAAGTTTCAGCCCGGTTCGCCTTACGACTTAGACCAGCTTCTCGATTACCAACAGGCTTTGGAACAGGACGGGCATTATTCGGGTGCTTCGGTACAGGCTGATTTCGATAATCTTCAAGACGACAGGGTACCGGTGAAAGTGGCGGTTTCGGAAGTGAAACGGCACAAGGTTGAAGCAGGCGTGCGTTATGATTCCGAATACGGCTTGGGCGGGCGCATCGGCTACGACTATTACAACCTGTTTAACCGCGGCTATATCGGTTCTTTTGTGGTGGACACCGACAAATATGAAACAACGGTGGCCGCTGGTATCAGCCAACCGAGGAAAAGCAACGGGCATTACCTGACTTCTAATGTTTCTTACACCCGCTCAACCACGCAAAATCTTGAAAAGCACGCTTTAAGCAGCGGCATTTGGCGTGTGCGTGACCGCAACAATATCGAATCGCGCATCGGTATCGAATATCTGACCGAAAGCAGCCGCGTTCCCGATACGAACTACGACTTGGGCCGCAGCCATGCCACAATGGTAACGGCTTCTTGGAAGCGGCAGGAAATGACTACCCTGCTCCGCCCGGAAAACGGCTATTATCTCGACGGCAAAATCGGCTCGACCATCGGTTCGTTGCTGTCTTCCACCACTATGGCTCGGGCACGCGCCAATGCCGGTTATTACTTCACGCCCGAAAACAAAAAAATAGGCACGTTTATCGTGCGCGGCCAATTGGGTTATGTTTATGCGCGTGAAGATCAGGAAGTTCCTTCTACCCTGCGTTTCCGTACCGGCGGCGCCACGTCGATCCGCGGTTACGAACTCGACAGCATCGGCTTGCAGGGGCCGAACAATTCGGTGCTGCCCGAACGTGCTTTAGCAGTAGCCAGCCTCGAATACCAATACCCGATCAACAAGAGTTTTTCGGCGGCGGTATTCCACGATATGGGCGACGCTGCTTTAAATTTCAAAAAAATGAACCTGAAACACGGCACCGGCTTGGGTGTACGCTGGTTCAGCCCCGTAGCACCGTTCTCTTTCGACATTGCCTACGGCCACCAAGACAAAAAAATACGCTGGCACATCAGCTTGGGCACACGTTTTTAAACCGCCCCTTCAAGGCCGTCTGAAACCGTTTTTCAGACGGCCACACCTTTATCACGCAAGCTATTGAACATAAGCGACGGCAGAACATCTCCCTACCGCACCTGCCCGATCCGAGATGCACACAGGTTGAAACAACATGACAAACCATAAGGATAACGAACACACCGTGCAAACCCCGCCGGCAGCACCTGCCGCAGATGCTGCCGGCACGGGGCCGTCTGAAAAAAAGCCCGCAAAAAGAAAATGGCTCAAAATTCTGGCCGTGCTGTTTGCCGTGGTATTGTTTCTGCTTACCGCCCTATTCGGCGCGGCAGTATGGCTGGTAAGCACCGAATCCGGCCTGCGTTACGGCCTGTATAACATTCCGTCGTGGTTCGGCGTCAACATCCAATCGAAAAACCTCAAAGGCACTATATGGGAAGGCTTTACCGGCGACGGCTGGCGCATCGAAACCGAAGGTGCCGACGTAGAAATCAGCGCCTTGACATTCGACTGGCAGCCGCAAGAACTCAAACAGAAAAAACTGCATATCCGCCAGATCATCGCGGGCGACATCAGCATTGTTACCAAACCCACTCCGCCGAAAGAAAAACAACCGCCGCAAGGGCTGCCTAAAAGCGTGAGCCTGCCGCTGGAAGTGCTGGTGGACAAACTGGAAACCGGCAAAATCAGCGTAGGCCCGCGTGCCGACAAACAAACGGTGTATCTCAACCATCTGCTGGCTTCATACGGTTACGACCACCATCTGCACAGCCTGAAACTTACCGACATACAAACCCCGTGGAACCAAGCTTCGGGCAACGCATCCTTGGGCGTGAACAGCCCCTTCCCCATTCAGGCCGTTATCAACGGCAGCGGCACATTGGATAACGAACACGCCGTTGCCGCCACACGCTTTTGGGGCAGCCTGCAAGACGTTGAAACCGATATCCGCATCGACGGCGACAACGTGCGCCTGCACGCCACATCCGTGCTGCATCCTTTCGCCACCAAACTGAACGACAAAATCAAACTCGTGCAGGTAAAAGGCTTCAACATCAACCCGAGCGCGTTTTTGCCCTCGCTGCCCAAGGCCAAACTCGAATTTGACGCCACCATCGTGCCTTCTTTTGAAAAAGGCATCGGTTTGGAAGGTTCGATAGACTTGCTCAACAGCGCAGCCGCACCCGCCGATGCCCAAGGCATTCCGGTACGCAAGCTGCTGTCGGGCTTTACCATCAACGATGAAGGACTGATCCGCATTCAAGATACCGAAGCCCAACTGATGAACAAAGGCACCGTAGGGCTGGCCGGCACCATCGATACCGCCAAACAAGAGCTTGCCCTCGCCGCCTCCCTGCACGACATCACCGCCGCCGACGTGGTCAAACAAAAACTCGACGGCAAATTAAACGGCACCATTAAAGTGGGCGGTGCATTCAACAACTTGGAAACCGGCTGGCAACTGAACACGGGTAACGCCCTTTCAGACGGCCTCATCCAAATGCACACCGACACCCGCAACGGCCAACAAACCCTGCAATTCAAACAAGTGCGCGTCCGGCCCGAAAACGGCGGCGAAATCAACGCCACAGGTTCGCTGGAGCTGTTTAAAAACCAAGCACTCAAACTCGACGTTGTCAGCAAAAACTTCAACCCCGGCAAACTGAACGCACAATTTCCCACCGGAAGCGTGAACGGCACCATCAACGTAAACGGCGAAATCACCCATCAAAAATACAGCGGCAAAATGCAGTTCGGCCCCAGCACCCTTTCCGGCGTACCGCTCAAAGGCAGCGCCGATGTCGTTTATGAAAAAGCCCATCTCTCGCGCGCCGTGGCCGATATCCTGTTGGGTAACAACAGCATCAAAACCAACGGCAGCTTCGGCAAACAAGGCGACCGCCTGAACGTGGACATCAACGCCCCCGATTTGAGCCGCTTCGGTTTCGGATTAAGCGGATTGGTAACCGCCAAAGGCTATATTGCCGGCGACCCCGCCAAACTCGAAGCCGATCTGGTCGGACAAGCCCGCAGCCTGCGCGTTGCCGATGCCGTACAAATCAACGACCTCAACTTCAAACTGCAAGGCTCGCCCGATTACAGCCGCCCCTTAAACGTCGAACTCAAAGGCAACCGCATCAGCATACTCGGCGGCGGTTCGCCCACCGTGATCGATGCCGTTGATTTATCGGTTAACGGCACGGGTTTGAGCCACCGCATCCGCGGCGGCGGCAATATGTCACTGGGCGGCAAACCCTACACCCTTGCCGTCGATGCCAACGGCGGCTTAGACAACAAACAACAATGGAAAGGCACGCTCAGCGTGCTGGATATCGGCGGTGCATTCAACCTCAAGCTGCAAAACCGCATGAACCTTGAGGCCGGCACCGAACGCGTTGTGATGAGTGCGGCACGCTGGGCGGCTATGGGCGGCAGCCTGAATATGGAAAACTTTGTTTGGGACAAGAGAAGCGGCATCACCACCAAAGGCAACGCCGTCAATCTCGATATGTCGCAACTGCATAATTTCTACACCCCGCCCGTGAAACACAATCTCGTTTTGGCAGGCGACTGGGATTTGTCGTACAGCCAAAACGCCCGCGGCTATCTCAACATCCGCCGCCAAAGCGGCGACGTAGAACTGCCCTACCGCAAACAGATGCTCGGTTTGGGCGCATTGTCGCTCAACACCACCTTCCAAAACGGCCGTATCGACAGCAAGCTCGACGGCGTTACCGGCTACGGCAACATCAACGGCAACGTCGTGATCAGCCAGCAGTTTGGTAACGACATCAAACTCGCGCCCATCAACGGCAAAATCAGCATCGGTGCGCCCAATCTCGAAGCATTCCGCAACTTCCTGCCCGTGGGTCAAACCCTGCGCGGCAATTTGGAAGGCGTAGCCACCATAGGCGGGCGTGTCGGCCAACCGCAATTTAACGGTGCGCTCAACGGCAACGACCTTTATTACCGCAATCAAGATTTGGGTTTGATACTCGATCACGGCGTATTGCGCTCGCGCATTCAAGGCCAATCGTGGCTGATCGACAGCCTGCGCTTCCACCGTGGCGGCACCGTCGAACTGAAAGGCACGGTCGGCCTAAACAACGCCGAACCCAATGTTAATGTCGACATCTTATTCAACCAATACCATGCGCTCGACAAAGCCAACCGCCGCCTGACCCTCAGCGGCAATGCCAAAATGCTCTATACCGAAGCCAACGGCATTATCCTAACCGGCGCACTTAAGGCAGACTCGGGCCGCTTCGGGCTTCAAAAATCCGGCATGCCCACTCTGGATGAAGACGTGGTGGTGCTGGGCGAGGTAGAAAAACCAAAAACCACACCCACGCCCATCAGCATGAATCTCGTGCTAGACCTCAACAACAACCTGCGCTTTACCGGCGAAGGTTTAGACGTTACCCTAGGCGGCCAACTCAACCTGACCGCCAAACCGGGAGAAGCCGTTCAGGGCGTAGGCACGGTTAACGTGATCAAAGGCCGCTACAAAGCCTACGGTCAAGACCTCGACATCACCAAAGGCCAAATTTCCTTCGTCGGCCCGCTGACCTCTCCCAACCTCAACATCCGCGCCGAACGCCGCTTGTCTGCCGTCGGCGCCGGTGTAGAAGTGCTCGGCAGCCTCAACAACCCGCGCATTTCACTCGTAACTAACGAAGCCATGAGTGAAAAAGACAAATTGTCGTGGTTGATTCTCAACCGCGCCAGCAGCGGCAGCGACAGCGACGAAGCCGCCCTTTCCGCCGCCGCCGGTGCATTTCTCGCAGGCCGCGTCAACGACAAACTCGGCTTGGTTGACGACTTCGGCTTTACCAGCAAACGCAGCCGCAACGCCCAAACCGGCGAACTCAACGCCGCCGAACAGGTGCTTACCGTAGGCAAACAGCTCACCAACAATCTCTACTTGGGCTACGAATACGGCATCAACAGCACCACCCAATCGGTGAAACTGGTTTACCAGCTTACCCGCGCCATTCAGGCCGTAGCCCGCGTAGGCAGCCTCTCGTGGGGAGGCGAGGTCAAATACAGCATACGTTTCGATTAAACACCGGCAGGCCGTCTGAAAGCACTTTTTCAGACGGCCTGAGATCTTTTCCCCCAATATATTAAGCCGGCCAGCCCTTGCCCGCCTTGTATGGCAGGTAAGGCGTGATAAAGCGATACACAACGGCGCAACCGCATACAGTGATGCCCGCCCCACCTATAAGCATGCCGTCTGAAAAGCCGCTTTGATGTATAATTGCCGCCGGTTTCAATCCCCAAGCCGCATAACGGCTGTGCACCGACAACAGACAGGAATCCGCTATGATCAACCCCATTTCCGCCCTTTCCCCGCTCGACGGCCGCTACGCCCAATCCGTAGAAGCCCTGCGCCCCATCTTCTCCGAATACGGCCTGATGAAAGCCCGTGTGAAAGTTGAGCTGAACTGGCTCAAAGCTCTGGCCGCCGAACCCAAAATCACCGAAGTGCCCGCATTCAGCGACTTCACCGTTGCCGAAATCGACCGTGTGATTGCCGAATTTTCGCTGGAAGATGCCGCCGCCGTAAAAGCCATCGAAGCCACCACCAACCACGACGTGAAAGCCATCGAATACTGGTTGAAAGAGCGTTTTTCAGGCGTGCCCGAAGTTGCCGCCGCCGGCGAATTCATCCACTTCGCCTGCACCAGCGAAGACATCAACAACCTTTCCCACGCCCTGATGCTGCAAGAAGCACGCGAAGCCGTGTTGCTGCCGAAGCTGGCCGAAATCACCGCCAAGCTCACCGAAATGGCACACGACTTGGCCGCCGTGCCGATGATGAGCCGCACCCACGGGCAACCCGCCACGCCATCCACCTTGGGTAAAGAAATCGCCAACGTCGTTTACCGCCTGCAACGCCAAATCAAACAGCTTGCCGCACAAGAATTTTTAGGCAAAATCAACGGCGCCGTCGGCAACTACAACGCCCACATGGTCGCCTACCCCGATGTGGATTGGGAAGCACACTGCCAAACCTTCGTCGAGCAGGCATTGGGCCTCACCTTCAACCCCTACACCATCCAAATCGAGCCGCACGACTACATGGCCGAGTTCTTCCAAACCCTCAGCCGCATCAACACCATCTTAATCGACTTCAACCGCGACGTATGGGGCTACATCTCCCTCGGCTACTTCAAACAAAAAGTCAAAGCGGGCGAAGTAGGCAGCTCCACCATGCCGCACAAAGTCAACCCCATCGACTTTGAAAACTCCGAAGGCAACTTGGGCATGGCCAACGCCGTGTTGGGCTTCCTTTCGGAAAAACTGCCCGTGTCCCGCTGGCAGCGCGACCTCACCGACAGCACCGTGCTGCGCAACATGGGCGTGGGCGCAGGCTACACCGTGCTGGGCTTGACCGCCCACCTGCGCGGCCTGAACAAACTCGAAGCCAATCCCGCCGCCTTAGCCGCCGACTTGGATGCCACTTGGGAACTCTTGGCCGAACCGATTCAAACCGTGATGCGTCGCTACGGCGTGGCCAATCCGTATGAAAAACTGAAAGACCTCACCCGCGGCAAAGACGGCATCACGCCCGAAGTGCTGAAAGTGTTTGTCGAATCGCTGGACATCCCCACCGATGCCAAACAGCAGCTGCTGGCTTTAACACCCGCGCTGTATGTGGGCAAAGCCGAAGCGTTGGCGAAACGTATTTGATTAAGGCGTTTGAAATAACAACAGGCCGTCTGAACATTTCAGACGGCCTGTTGTGTTTTGAGAAGGTTTAATACACGGCCACTCGAAGGTGGCTGACAAAGCACCAATACACCGCTGTTTTTGTTGATGCGGTTTCAACACACAGCCGCCTGAAGGCGGCTGGTCAGAATCCGCATAACCGTAATAAAACAATGAATGTTTCAACACACAGCCGCCTGAAGGCGGCTGGCCCGCATGTTTGATGGTTTGATTGAAAAGCTAATTGTTTCAACACACAGCCACGCGAAGGTGGCTGATTCTGCCATTCCTGCATATTCGTGAGTGCATTTTCCGTTTCAACACACAGCCACGCAAAGGTGGCTGATCTCGACAAGTACGACGGCTACCGCGCCAAAACCGTTTCAACACACAGCCACGCGAAGGTGGCTGAAAACATGCCCCAACAAAAACGGTTTGAGCCAAGAGTTTCAACACACAGCCACGCGAAGGTGGCTGATTATGGCGTCGTTTGTATTGGCGGCGGTTTAAACGTTTCAACACACAGCCACGCGAAGGTGGCTGACTGATTTATAGTCGGCTAGCCAATTATCATTACTACGAGTTTCAACACACAGCCACGCGAAGGTGGCTGATAACGGCAAATTTGATGCGCAACGCCACCCAAAGCGTTTCAACACACAGCCACGCGAAGGTGGCTGATTTCGACGGTATAACGCTTCATACCGTACCAGTCGGTTTCAACACACAGCCACGCGAAGGTGGCTGAGCGTGCGAGCCGCGCAAAGTGTCGTCGACCACATCGTTTCAACACACAGCCACGCGAAGGTGGCTGACTGTTGATGGTGTTAGCTCATATTCTCAACAGTTTGGTTTCAACACACAGCCACGCGAAGGTGGCTGAGCAGGGCGGCGGCGCGGTTCCGATGTCTTTTGACGGTTTCAACACACAGCCACGCGAAGGTGGCTGAAATCGCAGCAAAATCTAATGTATGACGGATATATCGTTTCAACACACAGCCACGCGAAGGTGGCTGAGCGGATGCTATCTCAACAACTCAAAAGGGGCGGGTTTCAACACACAGCCACGCGAAGGTGGCTGAAGGAGGGTTTCGTTATTCCAATTGGCGCTGGTGCGGTTTCAACACACAGCCACGCGAAGGTGGCTGAAAAACGGCGTACCCCAATACGCCGTCGCATACCTTGTTTCAACACACAGCCACGCGAAGGTGGCTGAGCTGTAACCAAACATGTTCCCCCCCGTCCGATAAAGTTTCAACACACAGCCACGCGAAGGTGGCTGACGACAACTGTGGGGTGGTGTTAGTTTTGTCATGTGGTATACAACAGCATAAAACGCGAAAAATTTAAGGAAATCAAAAAATAACGAAAAAATCAGGTGAAAATTTAAAACGCAAAAAAAAGCGCAAAAATGAGCATATTTCAATCATTTTTGCGCTTTTTTTGTCATGGAATAATCGGGGAATTATCAGATTCGATTATTTGGCTATGCCACAGCTCCACAGGTAGCGTCCAAGTATCTCGAAATCATGCGGCTCGGTTTGGGATAAATCCAACTCTGTTGTTGGATATATCCCTTTGTTCGGGTTATCACTAATAATGTTAAAGGTGTGGGCATTCAGGCGTTGTAGGCGTTTGATTCTGATCTCGTCGTATTGTCGGAAGAGATAGATACCTTCCTCTGTGTATTTGGCAGTTGCACACCATAAAACCGTGCCAAGGTCGATTAAAGTGGGGAACATGCTGTCGCCTTTGACGCGCGTGCAGAAGCAGCGGTTTGGGTTTACGCCTAAGTGTTTGAAAAATGAAGCTCTAAACCACATTGCTTCGGTTTCTTCAGCCTGCCATGAGATTGTGCCGTTGCCTGCGCTGCCATACACGTTGATGTGATAGCGTACAGGCACGATATTGGCGGTATCTTGATGAGAAGCCCATGCTTTATAACCGGACACCAAATCTTCCATGCTGGCCGGTATGGGGTCGGCTGAATAGATGGCTGCTATTTCGCGCTGTTTATTGGGTGCGGATGATGCGGCGTTACTTATATATATACTTTCATCCGTCGCAGCTTGTGATATTTCTTCCGCAGCCTCTTCAAACAGGTTTAATAGTCCTTTTTCTATCAATTCTTGAATGACATAACCCGGTAAGATGTATATGGTTTTATTGCCACCCTTACCGCCCTTTCCGGGTACTACTCTTGATGCCCATTGTTCGGACTGTGCGCGCAGCTTTATGCCGGGTCCTGATTTTGGTAGAGATGTAAGTGTTATTCCTTGCTCTGCCAATTGCTCAATCAGCTTATGTAATTCATAGGCCCCAAGTTCTATATTTTGGGAAAAATCCACTTTCATACTCCATTTAAAAGTATAAAAGACAAGTATCAAAGTGCTTTTATACTTTATTTCTTTTTAAATCATGTAGTTGCTTAATTTTCACTTTTATTCTTACTTTTATACTTTGCATCAATCAACTTTGGTACTATAATGCGTTTAAAAGTAGCAAACAAGAAATCTAAACAGATTTTAGCTGATTCTACATCGTTCTTTAACAATTTGGAAAAAAGAGCCGAAAACGCAGATAAACGGTACTTTTACAGAGACTGTTTAACAGACCGTCTAAGAAATTGGACGGTCGATTAAGCGGTTTACTTATGTTTCAAAGTAATAAAGTACAAAAGGAAAAAACAATGCACCCAGAATTGATTAAAGCAAAGCTGCGTATAAAAGGTTTCAGCCTTACTGATGTAGCAAAGCAAGAAAAGGTTGGGGAGCATGCTGTTAGGAAAGCATTACGGCAGCCCAGCCTATCTGGCGAGAAAGCAATAGCAAATGTATTAGGCAAAGAGTTACACGAGCTTTGGCCTGATAGATGGACGATAGACGGTAAAAGAATACGCCCTAGATGGGCACATCTTTATAAGGAAGCATCATGAAAAAGCATTACAGCGCGTCGGAACTGGTGGCTCTTGAATTAAGCGGACTGCCTAAAACGGAAGCGGGAGTGGTTTTTCGAGCCAAACAACAAAACTGGCCGTTTATAGAAGTGGCAGGCAAAGGCGGTCGCGGTGGCAAACGCCGCGAGTACACCCCACCGCCCGAAGTGATGATGCAGATACAAGAGCGCGAGATGGCTAAGGTGCTGGCAGATACGGCGCCGCCGCTGCCGGTGTTGGCGGCCACAAATACGGCGGTATCGACGGAAGTGCGGTACATGCAAACCACCGAAGCGCAGCGCACCCGCGAGGGAGCAAGGCTCGGTGTGTTGAATGCGGTTGAGCGGCTGATGGCTGAATCGAATGTCGGCAAGGATGCGGCGATTACTACGCTGCTGACGCAAGCAAGGCTGCCGCAGTTTGAGCATGTGGCCAAGATGTTTGAGCTGGCCTTAGACGAGCGCGGCACAGGCAGTTTGAAGTTGCCGAGCAGCCGTACCATCAAACGCTGGTTTGCACAACGGGAAAGCAACACGCTGGTGCCGAAAGTGGCCACCGCCGATATGAATATGCCTGATTGGCTGCCGCTGTTCCTGAAATATTACCGTTTGCCGACGAAACCAAGCGTTCAGATGGCTTACGAGGCGTTTTTGGATGCGCTGGCGGTTGAAATGCCGCTGGTTAAGGTGCCGAGCATACACGCGGTACGGCGGGCGATGGGCAAGGTGGGCAATGTGGCCTTGCAAGACGGCCGCAAAGGTAAGCGCGAGCTGAAAAACGATTTGCCGCACAAACGGCGCGAGTTTTTGCACTTGCCTCCGGCTGCCATCTATACCGCAGACGGCCACACGTTTGATGCGGAGGTGCTTAACCCGATGAGCGGCCACCCGTTCCGCCCTGAAATCACAACGGTAATCGATGTAGCAACCCGCCGCTGTATGGGCTGGAGCGTGGGCTTGGCGGAAAGCCGGTTTACGGTGCTGGAAGCATTGTGCCATGCGAGCCGCACGGCCATCGGCGCGGTGTGGTATGTGGACTGGGGTAAAGGCTTTGAAAACTTGATGATGACTGATGAGGCAACGGGGATTATGGGCAGGCTGGGTATGACGATGAAACACTCGCTGGCTTATAACTCGCAAGCTAAAGGCGTATCGGAACGCAGCCATAACATTTTTACCCGCGCGGCGCGAAAGCTGCCGACTTATGTGGGTAAAGACATGGATGCGGAAGCGCGCAAATCGCTGTATCACTGGACACGCAAAGAAATCAAGCTGCAAGGCAAGATTATCAACTCGCCGATACCGACGTGGGACGAATTTAAGGCGTTTATCGAGGCAGAAATCGAAGCCTACAACAACAGCCCGCACCGCAGCCTGCTGAAATTTACTGATGCCGAAGGCAAAAAACGCCACATGACCCCAAACGAAATGTGGGCGTTGAAGGTAAAAGAATTCGGCGAGCCGCCGAAGGTGTTGCCGGAAGACGAGGGCTGGCTGTTCAGACCGCAAAAAATGTGTACGGTGCGGCGCGGCGAGGTGCAACTATTTAATAACGTTTATTTTTCCAATCTTTTGGAAGAGTTTAACGGCGAGGAGTTGCTGGTTGGCTACGACGTGCAAGATGCGCAATGGGTTTGGGTGTATGACGATGCAGGCCGCTTGATTTGCAAGGCGGAATGGCACGGCAACAGCCAAAGCTATATGCCTGAAAGCGTGATTGAGCAGGCGCTGGATAAACGCAACGATGCAGCCCTGAAACGGGTTGAAATCAAGCGTGAAAACGTGCTGGCGGAACGCAGGCAAGCGGTTATCGAGCATGAAAGCAGCGTGAATTTAGGCGGTATCACGCTGGATATGAGCCGCTTAAAAGAGCAAGGCGCGAAAGTGCTGGCGCGGCGTGAAGAGCCGGAAACGGTGGAGGCGGTGTTTAAGGTGGTGAAGCCGGAGCCGATTCAGACGGCCTCAAGCTGGGAAGCCCCTGATGCGCACAACCCGAAGGCGCAATACGCCGAATATAAACGCTTGGCAAGCTGCGAAGCTGCCGAATTAAACGAGGCGCAAGCCAAATGGCTTGAGTGGTATGTAAATAGCGGCCGTGTCGAGCTGATGGAGCAAATGGCACGGGCTTACGGATAGAAAGAGGTTTAAAAATGAAGATGGAAATGCCTGAATGGCTGGTAAAGAAGATGGCGGAAACCCGAAAAAGCCGCCAAAGCAAACGGCTTGTGCTGGGTTTTGTGGAGCGCGAAGTGCTGCGCCGACCACTGGCCGCCGCGCAATAAAATGCCAAACGCCGTTTTTCAGACGGCCTGTTAAAAACCTGTTTAAAACACGGATAAAACGTAGTTACTCGGAGTATTAAAAAATGAAGATTGCAAACATTAATAATTTATCTTTGGTTGCTATTGCCATGCAGCGTTTGGTTAACCGACAAGACGGCCTGCCCGGTTTGGGTGTGCTGTACGGCCCCAGCGGTTACGGCAAAACCACGGCAACGGTGGCGGTGGCCAATCAGACCCGCGCCTACTATGTACAGATGCGCAGTGCGTGGGGCAAAAAGACGCTGCTCGAAAAAATCTGCTTTGAGATGGGCTTGCCGCCGGCTCGAACTACGGCGGGCTGCTTGGATGTGATCTGTGAGCAATTGGCAGCCAGTCAACGACCGCTCATCATCGATGAGGCCGACTACCTTGTTTCTAAGGAGGGCATGGTTGAGCTGGTGCGCGACATCTACGAAGGCAGCCAAGCGCCTGTGATGTTGGTAGGTGAAGAGTTGTTACCGAACAAGCTGAAAAAATACGAGCGTTTTCACGGGCGCGTGCTCGCTTGGGTGCCGGCGCAACCGGTTAGCGTGGATGATGCAGCGGAACTGGCGGCGGTATATGCCCCGAAAGTGCTCCTGTCAAACGACTTGCTGGCGCATTTGGTGGAAATCGCTCACGGCTCGGTGCGCAGGGTAACGGTTAACTTGGTCAATCTTGCCGCCTTTGCCGCTGAAAAAGGTTTGGCAGAGCTGGGCTTGGGCGATATTGCCAAGGCCGAACTGTATAAGGGCGAAGCGCCTAAACGGGGGACGAAAGTATGAAGCCGGTTAAAGAGTTGACCTTGCCCCGCAATAACCGCCAACTGGTGTGGACGGCATTGCGAGCAAGCCGTGAAAGTTGGGTGACGTTGGCGGCATTGAGCGAGCAGGCAGATGTGAAAAGCCGCACGGTATATATGTATCTGCAAGCATTGATTGCGGCGGGCTATGTGGCGGTTGAAACGGCAGCCGACCGCTGCAAGCTCTACCGACTGACCAAAGACGCAGGAGTAGATGCTCCGCGCCTGCGGCCGGACGGCACCGAGGCCACGCCGAAGAATACAGAAATTATTTGGCGCACCATCAAGATTATGCACACATTTACTTTGGACTCACTGACGGCTCATGTGCGGATGACGCACGAGGTGCAAAGAGAATGGGTCAAAAAATACATTATCTCGCTGCTGGCGGCGGGGTATTTGGGCAAGCGCAGCCGTGAGGATTATGTTTTGCTGCACAACACAGGCAGCCAAGCACCGCAGCTGCTTAATATACGCGAGGTGTACGACCCTAATTTAAACCAAATCATGTTACGGGAGGTGCCGGACTATGAATAAAGACTATATGAAAGAAGAGTGGTTTTCAGTTTTGACGCGCGAGATTGAAAACAGCAGTCAGCGCCGCGTTGCCGATAAGCTGGGTTACAGCATGACGGCAATCAATTTGGTGGTACACGGCAAATACAAAGGCAAAACAGAAAAAATCGCTGCTCAAGTGATGCGGGTTTACACGAATATTAAATGCCCGTTTAACGGCAATGTAATCACATTGAAAGATTGCAGGGATACCGCCCACGCGGCAGCGCCTACCCACAACCCTATAAAAATGGGGCAGTGGAAAGCGTGTTTGAAATGCCCAAACCGACCTGATTAACGGGTAAGCCATTGATAGGGCTATATATTTTTTTACCTTGTGTTTTATGTAACACATTGAAAGTAAAGGAAAACATAAAAATGAAAAACTTGAGAATGCGCCACTTGCTCGCTCCCGTTTTGATTGTGATGCTGGCAACGGCATGCGCCAACCGCTGCACGGAGCCGCAGCCCGCCCGCAGTTATTTTGAGCATGAGACACCGGCGCAACGGCTGATGCGCGAAAAGCAAGATGTGGCCGATTTTGAGGCGCTGCAAGCGGAAAAGGCGTATGAGCGCATGAGCGACGAAGAAAGAATGCGCGGGGTGGTATATGAATAGCCACCGACGGCGCAACCAAGACTGGCAGGCATACGGGCAGCACCGGCGGCGTCAGCGGATATATCACAATCTGTATAGCCCGCATACCAAACACGGGCGGCTGCAAGCGGCAATCAGGCAAATCAAACAAATCTACGGCGATGACGCCATTATTACGGGAGTGGAATATGAGCAAAAAAATTCAGACGGCCTTATGGCTGATTAGATTGTGGTTGGCGGCAGTGGTGATGTGTTGGTCGGCTGCGGCATTGGGCGGGTATTTGGGCTGGTTGACAGTGGAAAAACTTATCGGGCAATAATTTTTTTGCCTTGTGAAATTCATAACCTATTAAAAATAAAGGAAACATAAAAATGAAACTGGTAGACGATTTGCTCGCAGCGGCGGAAAACCCCGCTACTCCGGCAGGGCTGAAACTGATGTTGAACGAAGCGGCGATCTGCATCATGAATTTGAGCACGCAAGATTTATACGACCAATGCCGAATGGGGTGGCTGGAGGATTTGGGCAGCTTTTTGATTGACAAAAAAGACGGTGAAAACCCTGTTGTTACTGTGGAAATCCAGCCGGGTCAGTATTTCGCGGCACAAGCGCCGACGGTGCGTGAGGCGGTGGATTTGGCGCGGGAGGATTTTTTGGAGATGCGCGGGCTGCATCCGCGTGATTTTGGAAACCCGTTTAAGAGCGGGGAAGCTGAACAGATTGGAGCTTAAAAATGAAAATCGAAAGACCTACTGAAGAAGATATTAAAGAGGCATCTGGATTACTACAGGCTTTAAACCTGCTGTCAAGCGGCTATAACCCGTTTAAGACCGACGAAGATGAGGAACCTGCGTGGTTGGAAGACGGAGATAAAAGCAAAGTATTAGACAACATCATCGCCTTATACGACGAGTGCGATATCGAATGGCTTTTATTAGCTTTAAGCACCGTTATTGCTCCGGACAACCGGCTGATTGACCCTGATCAAGATGTCTTGGAAAAACACCCGTCGATCAGGAAAGGCAAGCAAGACAGCCGCCGCATGGATTTCTTGGAAAAGGATTTTTTGAAATTCTGCGGGTTGGATGGTTGGCATTTTATGCAGCCACACAAGACGTTACGCGAAGCTGTTGATGAGGCTATGGGGGAAATGGCAAAGGAGGCCGTCTGAAATGAGTAAAAAAATCCAATTTGCTATTAGTTGTCCCGGGTTGTGCTGCGAATGCGAACACCGACCGCTATTTTCGTCAGACGCCCCCGACGGCTGGGAGCTGATGTCGGAGGAAGAAAAAGAAGAATGGGCGAAGGAAACGTTTTTTGAAGACATGAGCTGGGTTTGGGTGGAGGCGTAAATATGAATCTCAAATGCCCCAACTGCGGCGCAGTCCACAGCCTTGACAGCTTAATCGGCAACGACGGTGCGGCGGATTTGATTAAGGCGGTGTTGGAGTTTGATGCGGCCATCGGTAAAGCGGCGGTGCGCTATGTGGGCTTGTTTCGGCCGGCCAAAAGCCAGCTGACTTTTGCCCGCACGGCCAAGCTGCTCGGCGAGCTGCTGCCGGACATCCAAGCCGGGCAAATCAGCCGCGACGGGGTGGTTTACCCCGCCCCGCCCGAGGCTTGGATTTACGGTTTTCAGACGGCCATTGATGCTCGGGATGCGGGCCGTCTGAAACTGCCGCTTAAATCGCACGGCTATCTTTATGAGGTTATCAGCGGTTGGAGGCCGTCTGAAACAGCGGTGATGCCTGCAACGCGGAAACCGTCTATGGGCGATGCGGCGGTAAGCACCAAGCTGCGGCAAGGTGTGAACGCGTTAAGCCAATGGGCGGGCGACGATTGGCTTAAACAGGAAATTGCCGCAGGGTTTGCCGTGTTGTCGGCCATGAATATCAAAGGCCGTCCTGCCGCGCCTGATTTGGCAGTAGTGGCCGAATTATGGGTGCAACGGTTGCAGGGCAGAGACGAGAAACCGATAGAACAGTTTGACCGTGTTCGGTTTCAGACGGCCTTTAAGGCGCTGCAAGATGCAGCCGAATGGCCGAATGTGGCCGACCTGATACGCAATCTGCCGCCCCGCCTGATACCGCGGGCGATGTTGGAAAAGCCCAAACCCGACCGGGCGAAAGGTCGGGAAGAGTTGGAAAAAGTGAAGCAGATTTTTAACAAGCAGAAAGGTAATAAATCATGAAAGTTGAAGTTTTAAAACCCGTTGAAATTGAAGTTTACGCCGTGCGTATCAATGCCGCACTTTATGAAGAATCCGCAGAAACCGTACCCGATTTTTTGCTGCAAGACGGCGGAGATTTTGAAATCTTGATTGAGATTGATACAGGCCGCGTTGTTGGGTGGCAGGGTAATGTGCCCGTCCGCATTGCCGATAAGTTAAGCGACAGCGGCACATATACCCTGCTCGACAAAGATATGAACGATATAGCACAGCTTCAATATGAATATGTACCCAACCGCTTAATCCCCGGGGAGTACGGCGACTATATCGATCTGAAAATCAATGCCGAAGGCTATGTGGAAAACTGGCCTAAGCAACCGGATGTAAGTGAATTTTTTGAAAGCGAAGATTAAACACAGAAAGGAAAACGAAATGGCTAAAACAACCAAAAGAACCAAAAAAGAAGCGCTGGCGGTAGCCGTGCAATCCCGCGATGACGCATCGTTGCAAATCAAACGCATGGGCGATTTGCAGCGCAACATCGAGCGCATCCAAGCCGACCACAACGACAAAGTGGCCGAGCTGCAAAAAGCGGCGGACGAAGCAGTCGCGCCGCTGGTGGAAGAAATCAAAGTGATTGAGGCGGGCGTGCACGCTTGGGCGGAAGCCAACCGCGACGCGCTCACTGACGGCGGCAAGGTTAAGTTTGCCGACTTAACCACGGGCATCATTAAGTGGCGAAACAACCCGCCCAAATGCAGCATAAGCGGTGCCGATGCGGTGCTTGCCCTGCTGGAAGCCGATCCGTCGCTTGAGCGTTTTATCCGCGTGAAAAAAGAGGTAAACAGAGACGCAGTATTGAATGAAGAAGCGTTTTTTGCCGCCAACCCCGTGCCCGGGCTGAAGATTGTGCAGGGTAAGGAGTTTTTTACCATTGAGCCGTTTAATCAGGAGTTGGCGTAATTTGATTAACCAACGGCGGGCATTGCCCGCCTTTTTAAAGGAAAAACATCATGAATAAGCAATTAGAACCCCGTTATGTAGTGATTAAAAAGAAAGATTTAGCGGATGCCTTAAACAGCGGTTTAATCACCGAGTCGGATGTGGGCACGTTAGATAAAGTGAGCCAAGCAGTTGTCAGCATACGTCAACTGCGCGGCAAAGCAAGTTTTGAGTGCGCCGTTGTCGAGAGCGATTGGCCAATTTACCAAGAGGTAGTCGATAAGTTGGCGACCCCTAAACCACGCTTTTTTTGGGTGGGCGAAGAATCTGAAATCTACTGCGGCGAATCTATCCACGTAATCCGAGACAGCGGACTGATGGAGGCAAGCGACATAAGTGATATAGATAACGGCAATTATGGCGAAATCTATGCAAATTTTTTGGTTAAAGATGCGGAGACCGGAAATTGGTTGCATTTGTATGATTTGGTTGATTTCGATTGGCAGGAAAAACCGCGCCAAGTTTGCACGGCGTATCAATAAACAAGGAAAAACATCATGATGAAATACTTATCGCTATGTCTTGCTATGCTGCTGACAGCTTGCTTGGAGCCATACCCGATTGATGTCCAGCGCGAGCAAAGCGCAAAACTTGACATCGTAACCGATAACCGCTTTGGGGTTAAACGTATCGCTATTATTACTGATCAATTGGCTTATAGAGGAGAAAGAGGCGTTTATTTAATTACTGACAGCAAAACTGGCAAAGAATACGTTGGTTTATCAGGGATTGGAATTTCCGAAGTAGGTAGTCATGAGAGCGGTAAAACGCGTAGTGAAGATGAAAGGTAAACGGTTATGGCTAAAGTAGTGATTACCATTGAAGATACAGGCAGCGGCCTGTTTGAGATTGACTTACAAGGCTTGGATGTACAAAAAGACCCGACCCCGGCAATCATTGCAGGACATTCCGCAGCAGGTGTGCTCCGAGATGCACAAAAACAGGTGCATGCAGAGCTAGTCAAAAAAATTGCAGCAGAGTTTGCAGATTGCCTCAATCAATAGAGGCCGTCTGAAATGGATTACATCCGCAATGCCTACAAAATGCCGTTTTTACGCCCGGGAACAGAAGTTGAATACCTCGGCAGGCGCGGGGTAATTACAGGAGCGAAAGGCGGTTATCTGCTGGTAGATTTTGGCGATGGCAAGCCGACCGCCCAACACCCCGAATACAATGTAGCCTATTTTGTGGACGGCGAGCTTGTTAAAGATTTCAGACAGGCTGATTAAACAAACCCAATCCCCGCTTTAAACAGCGGGGATTTTTTTGCATATAAAAATGACACATAAAATACAATATGTGGTAGATTTTTATCAATAAAATGATAAAATACCACAACATATTGTATTTACGGATAAAGCATGAAAACACCGACCCGAAACGGATTAATCGCCAAAATCAAGATTGCGCAAAAGCAGCTTGATATGGCCGATGATGTCTATCGTGCCATGCTGGCGCGGGTAACGGGTAAGGATTCGTGCGCAAAAATGGGCGTGCCGGAACTGGAAAAAGTGGCGGAAGAAATGAAGCGCATGGGCTTTGTGCCGCTTGCGAAAAGCCACGGCACGCGCCCGCGCCGCCGCAGCTCGGCCGACCCGATGATGCGCAAAATCGAAGCCTTGCTGGCATCGATGGCGCTACACTGGAATTATGCGCATGCTTTGGCCAAGCGCATGTATGGGGTGGCGCGGGTTGAATGGCTCACCGACGAGCACATGCGCGGTGTGATTGCAGCACTGACAAAAAAACAGCAAAAAATAAAGGGGGAAGGCAATGGAGCTTAAAAAGGTACGACACCTGCTGCCCGAAACCATGCAGGATATTGTCGAGGTTATCGGATTACGGGCCGCCGAGCAGCTGGTAAAAGCCATCGGCGGCGCGCGGTTTAAGTTTGGCAAGGGCAAAGAAGATACGCCGCGCCTGCATATTCTGTTTTCGGCGATTGGCGAGGCGAAAACCTACGAGCTGTTGCGCGTGTATGGCGGCGAGGAGCTGTATGTGCCGCGCTGTGAAAACGCTCTGCGCGAGCTGCGCAATGAACGTTTTAGAAACGAATTTTTAAATCTGACCAAAGTCGAGGGCAAAAGCGGCCTGATGGCGATGACGGAACTGTGCCCGAAATACGGCATTTCCGAGCGCACGGGCTACACGATTATGCGCTCGGGCTGCGAGCCGGTATCACATCAAAATACCCTGTTTTAACGCTGTTTCAATTCTCCTCTTTCATCCGCCTTCGGGCGGATTTTTTTTGGCCTAATCCGCTTGTTTCAGACGGCCTTTAGGGTTTGAAAGGCATACCGTGCGGGGATGCGCGTAAAGGCCGATAGCATAAAGGCTCTCAAAAATGGGTTTAAAACCGCTTAAAACGATTGTGAAAGGGCTTATATGGGCAAGATTATTGTGTTGACCGCAGGGCATTCCAACACAGACCCGGGCGCGGTCAACGGCAGCGACCGCGAGGCGGATTTGGCGCAGGATATGCGCAATATCACGGCATCTATTCTGCGCAACGACTACGGCTTGACGGTACATACAGACGGCGAGGGCAAAGGCAATCTGCCGCTGCGCGAGGCTGTTAAGCTGATTAAAGGTGCAACGGTGGCGGTGGAGTTTCACACCAACGCGGCCGCTAAACCGAAGCCGGGGCAACAGCCGGCAACGGGCATCGAAGCCTTGAGTACGGCCAAAAACAAACGCTGGTGTCAGATTTTGAGCAAGGCAGTGGCGGATGTGACCGGTTGGCGTTTGCGCGGCGACGGCGGTTACAAGCCCGACAATGCCGGTCAGCACAGCCGTTTGGCGTATGCCCAGCATGGCGGCATTGTGTTTGAGCCGTTTTTTATCAGTAATGATAAAGACTTGGCTCAATTTAAAGCCAATAAATGGGCCATCTGCCGCGCCGTGGCGACGGCCATCGCGATGGAAGTGGGAGCGGCCAAAGTATGAAAAAAGGTTTAATCGCTTTGGCATTATCTGTTATGAGCCGCCATGCAATACCTGAATTTAATATTACTCCGGCACCAGTGTATCAATTGCGCCAGCATCCGAGTATCCGTGCAGGTAGATCGGGCGTGGCCGCTGCCAAGCGTGCGGCACGCAAGGCACGAAACCGAAGAAAGGCGAAATGATGGCTCTGCTGGATATCCTTAAAAATCCGGCCACGGGCAAGGTGTCGCACAGCAAGCTGTGGGCCAACGTGGCCTGCGCGGCCGGCACATATAAATTTGTGGTGCTGCCCGACCCTTCGCCGGAGATTTGGGCGGTGTATTTGGGCATCGTGGGCGGTTATGCCGTGGCGCGGGCGATGGTATCGGTTAAACGGCAAGAGGTGGAGGCAGACAATGCCGATAAAGTGGATTAAATACCTGCCGCATCTTGCCGCGGTGCTGCTACTCGGTGCGGCTTTATGGCTGGCCTACCGTAACGGTTTTCAGACGGCCTATAACGAGCAGCAGCTTGTGATTGAACAGGCTGAAAAAAACAAAACCGCCGCGCTGCTGGCATCTGCCGAAGCATTTACAGCTGAATTAAAAAAGGCGCAGCAGGCGAAAGACGAGCAGGCGGCCAAAACACAGGCAGTCGGCGTGCGGCTGGCGCAGGCGCAAGCGGATGTGCGCCGTCTGAAACAACAACACAAAACTGGGATTAAACATGCAATCGAGCAAGATAAAACTGCTGCCGGTATGTGTATTGACGGGCTTGGGCCTAACAGCCTGCGGCAGTACAACCGTGCCCTCGGCTACACCAATTAAAACCATTGAGGTGCCGGTAATGCCCGCGCCGCCTGCGGCGTTGATGGTGCCGCCGGTGCGCCCCGCCCCGCCGGAAAACGGCACCGTGCAGGCGTTGTTGGAGCATGCGGTCGAGTTTGGCGGATATGTGTCTGAACTGGAAAACCAAAACACGGCTTGGCGCGAATGGGCGGCGAGTGGCCAACCTAAAGTTGACGATTGACAACAAAAAAGCCCGCGTAGGTTGCGGGCTGAACGTAAAAATGGATTTTATACCTCTTTTACGGGGGTGGCGGCGGTAGTGCTTTTCACCAAATCGACCGCGTGCAGGCAGTTTTGTTTGGTGGTGTAGCCCTCGCTTTGGGCGATGATTTCATGATTGGCAGCTTTCAAACGCCAACGGTATTCGCCTTTTACGTCTTTATAAACTTCAAAATACATAAGGTTTCTCCTATGAAAGAGTATACGTTTTCCTACCGTTTTAACGGTAAGTCCTGGTCATTGAGCATTTGGGCGGACAGCTCGGAAGAAGCCAAAGCCAAATTTCGAGCAGCCCGAGAAAATGCACAGTATGACGGGGAAGTTTTAGCAAAAATTTATGCGCCTGTAAATATTTCTTGGTTTAGAAATTTATACAATCGGTTAAGAAAAATGATAGGCGGCAAAAAATGAGCACCTATCAGGATTTGGTTGCGCGCGTATTGGCGGTTAAATTTGCCGGCTTTGAAATGGGGTTAGCCAAGGCGCGTGAGCAACAGCCGTTTATCGAGCAGGTATCACGCAAACTGGATGCAACCAGCTGGGATTACGTTGCCGGCATGGATAAGGATTTTGGCGTTACCTTCCACGTTGAGCGCGGTATTGTGGACTTTAAGAACCAATATCAGGCAATAAAACAGGCGTTGGAGCAACAGTTTGATGTTGAGTTTACGGTGTCGACGGTATCGCCGGCGTTGGATGTTGCCTGCCGTCGCAGCGGATGTAGTTGCCGCTTGATTTTTAAGGAGCTGGCATGACACCGATTGACTTTGAATTTGGCTTTAAAACGCTTTGGGGCTTGGCCACCGCAGCAGGCTGGTTTTGGGTTAACGGTATCGCCAGCCGTTTGAAAGAAGCCGAAAAAGACCGCGCGGATTTGCGCCGAGAGCTGCACGACGTGAAGTTGGATTACTCCACCAAGGCAGAAGCCCGTGCCGACCGCGAAACCATCAACCGTCAGCTTAACCGCATCGAAGACAAATTGGACAAACTCGCCGACAGAAAGGCGGACAAGTAAACATCATGGAAAACAAAGACCCCATCTTGGCGGCACTCGCCCGCATTGAGGCAAAAACCGACCAAACGCTTAAAAACCAAGCCGAAATGAGTGCGGAAATCGCTCAAATCCATAAAGACACCAAACGTACTGCTGCCGTGGTAGGCGGCGTATCCGGTGCGGCCACGGGCGGCATTGTATCTATCGGCGTGTCGCTTATCCGCGCAAAGCTAGGATTCTGACCGATGGCACACCCCCAAGAAATACGAGACAAGCTAAGACAGCTATACGTTAGTGGCCAGCAAACGCTTGAGACGGCGGCCATGATGTGCCAAATCCCTTTTGCCACGGCGCGCAACTGGAAAAAATCGGCCAAAGACAAAGGCGACGATTGGGACAAGCTGCGGGCGGCCTACACATTGGCGGGCGGCGGCATTGAGGATTTGAGCCGCGCCATGCTGGCGGGATTTTTGACCCAGTACAACAGCACCATGACGATGCTGCAAGATGCAACGGTGGAGGACTTACCGCCGTCGACCCGTGCCAAACTGCTGGCGAGCTTGGCCGATGCGTTTACCAAAACCGTGGCCGCCAACGCCCGTGTGATGCCGGAAACGAGCAAACTGGCGACCGCGCTGGAATTGATTGAAATGCTGATGGCTTTTGCACAAGAAAAACACCCCAAACATTTGGCTGCCTTTGTGGAGGTGCTGGAGCCGTTTGGGGCGGAGGTGGAGAAAAGGTTTGGTAGTTGAGGATGATTTAAGGTTTAAGTTTTTTTTGATTTTTCATTTTCCGTTCAATCTCAAGCTCTTCTTCGGCTTGTTGAATAAGTTTAGACAGATAATCATCAGTCAATGATAAACCAAAGTCGTTTTTAATTTTTTCCTTGATTGATTGTAAGTCGGGAGTTGTATCACTTGTTCGGATTAACTCCTTAATATATTCAATTAAACTTTTTTTTATGAAATCTGCAATTAACTTATACATGTAAATATCCTTATAAAAATAAGCAACTAAATCCTCTTTTCCTTTGGCTGCTTTTGTGGAGCTGTTTGGTTAGCGGGGAAGGAAATAAACAATACCTGCCCCCGGTGCTTCTGGGTGTGTTTTTGCAATGATCTCGCCTGCTTCGACTAATTCATTAAGTACTTCCGCAATCTCTGGATGAGTCGATTGATTAATAGTTTCGTTTGGGGTGTCCATGTAGCTTCTGATTACAAAATCTTCAAATCTTAATCCACGTGTTTCTCCTTCTAGAAACTTAAGAAATTGTTTTTTTAATACGCTCTTATTCATGATTGTCTCCTATGAAAAACAAAGATTTCCTCAAATCCCTTGCCGACCTAGCCGCCAACCTGCGCCAAATCATTGAGGCGGAGGTGGACGGTTTCGACGCATCTCCTCTTGCGGTGGCGGCACGTCGGCGAAAGGTATTTGACCCGGTAAGCGGTTACGAATACTTCGTTAATACTTACTTCCCTCATTATGTGCGCTCGGCCAGCAAATCTCAACTGCACGAATACCTGTTTAAGCGCCTGCCGGAAATTTTGCGCGAGGATAAAGGCTGCCACGACGGGATTGCCGCGCCGCGCGGTGAAGCCAAGTCAACGCTGGTTACGCAGCTTTTCAGCCTGTGGTGCATCGTTACCGGCCAAAAACATTACATTGTGATTGTGATGGACAGTATCGACCAAGCCTACCCGATGTTGGAGGCGATTAAGGCCGAGCTGGAATTTAACCCGCGGTTAAAAACCGATTTCCCCGAGGCGGCGGGCGGCGGGCGCGTGTGGCAGGCGGGTACGATTGTGACGGCCAATGATATCAAGGTGCAGGTGGCCGGTTCGGGGAAAAAGCTGCGCGGTTTGCGCCACGGCCCTTACCGCCCCGACTTAACCGTATTAGACGATATTGAAAATGACGAACAAGTGAGAAATCCCGAACAGCGGGATAAGCTCAATGCGTGGTTGACCAAAACCGTGTTGCCGCTGGGCGGTGTCGGGCAAAAATACGATGTAGTGTATATCGGCACGATCCTACATTACGACAGCGTGCTTAACCGCACGTTGGATAACCCGTTTTGGCGCAGCATCAAGTTTAAGGCGATGTTGAGCTGGCCAGACCGTATGGATTTATGGGACGAATGGGAAGCCATCCTGCGCAACAACGGCAAAGCCGGTGCGGCAATGGCTGATGCGTTTTATCAGGCCAACCAAACGGAAATGGACGCGGGTGCGGTAACGAGCTGGGCGGCGCGCGGGGTGTTGGATTTAATGAAAATCCGCGCCCGCGACGGCCATGCTACGTTTGACAGCGAATATCAAAACGACCCGGTCAGCGGCGATGCGGCACCGTTTGCGTCTGCACTCAAATACTGGACGGAGTTGCCGGGCGATTTAATCTATTTCGGCGCGCTCGACCCGTCGTTGGGCAAGGCCGGCGCAAGCCGTGACCCGAGTGCGATTATTGTCGGCGGATACCACCGCAGCACCGGCAAGCTGTATATCGTGGAGGCACAAATCAAAAAACGCCTGCCCGATCTGATTATCGAGGACGTGATCCGCCTGCACCAACAATACCGCTGCAAACTGTGGTTTATCGAGACGGTGCAATTCCAAGAATTTTTAAAAGATGAGCTGGTTAAGCGCAGCGCGGCGCGCGGCCTGCCTGTGCCCGCCCGGGCGGTTAAGCCGATTACCGACAAGCTGCTGCGCATTGAGACCTTGCAGCCGCACATGGCCAACGGGCTGATTTTGCTGCATGCGGGGCAAACCACGCTGGAGCAGCAATTTAGGCATTTCCCGATGGCCGACCATGACGACGGCCCCGATGCGGTGCAGATGCTGTGGGCGGGCGCGTTGGCCAACTCCGCGCCGATTGAGTGGCAAAGCGTGAGGCCGTCTGAAACACACGATGATTTTGACGACGACCTTGATGACAATACCCAAAGCAAGTGGGCTAGATAATGGCTAAAAAAGACAAAAAAAACAAACTGCAAAAGCCTGAAAACGGCTTGCAGACCGATTTGGCGCAAATTACCGCTGCCGGGCGCGTAATCGCAGAACATCCGTCCAACTTTATCACGCCGGCCAAAATGCGCGCGCTGTTTCAAGATGCGGAATCGGGCGACATTACCGCCCAACACGAGCTGTTTGCCGATATTGAGGAGCGCGACAGCGACATCGGTGCCAATATGGGCACGCGCAAGCGGGCGCTGCTGACGCTGGATTGGCGCGTGACCCCGCCGCGCAATGCTACGCCCGCCGAAGAGCAATTGGCCGAGGCTGCCTTTGAGCTGATAGACGGCCTGACGCAGTTTGAGGACTTGGTTATCGACCTGATGGACGCGGTCGGCCACGGTTTTGCCGCGCTGGAAATCGAGTGGGCTTTTTCAGACGGCCGCTATGCCCCCGCCCGCTTTGTACACCGCCCGCAAAGCTGGTTTAAATGGAGCCATCAAGACGAGCTGATGCTCAAATCGCAAGACAATCAAGACGGCGAGCCGCTGTGGCCGCTGGGATGGATTGTGCACAGCCACAAATCGCGCAGCGTGCAGCAGGCGCGTAACGGCTTATTCCGCACGCTGGCATGGCTGTATATGTTCAAACACTACGCCGTGCATGATTTTGCCGAGTTTTTGGAGCTTTACGGCATGCCCATCCGTATCGGCAAATACGGGGCGGGCGCAACGGAAGCGGAAAAACGCACGCTGTTGCGCGCGGTGGCCGAAATCGGCCATAACGCGGCGGGCATCATGCCCGAAGGCATGGAAATCGAGCTGCATCAAGCGGCCAGCGGCACGACCGCCACCAGCAACCCGTTTTTGCAGATGGCTGATTGGTGCGAAAAATCCGCCGCGCGCCTGATTTTGGGGCAAACGCTCACCAGCGGAGCCGACGGCAAAAGCAGCACCAATGCGCTGGGCAAAGTGCACAACGAGGTGCGCCGTGATTTGCTGGTGTCGGATGCCAAGCAAGTGGCACAGACCATTACCCAGCAGATCATCTTGCCCTACCTGCAAATCAACCACCCGAATACCGATCCGAACCGCATACCCAAATTTGAGTTTGATACGCGCGAGGCGGAGGATATTGCGGTAATGGCCGAAGCCATCCCTAAGCTGGTGGATGTGGGCGTGCAAATCCCGGAGAGCTGGGTACGCGACAAGCTGGTAATCCCCGAGCCTGCCGAGGGCGAGCGGGTGCTGGCGCGTGTGGCAGACAAAGACGGCACGGCGCAGGCTAAATCGGCCTTGAGCTATCGGCAGGTTGCCCTTAATGCACAGCACGATATTGTGTCTATGCCGCAAGCCCAAATAGACGGCGGGATTGAGCAGTATTTGCAGCAGGCTCAATTGCAGGCGCAGTTGGAGCCGCTTATCCAAACGCTGGGCAAAGAGCTGGCGCAAGGAGAGGATTATGCCGATGTTGAGCAACGCCTGATTGAGGCATACCCGCAATTGGATACGGCTACCATGCAGGAGGCGTTGTCGCGGATACTGTTTGTGTCTGACTTGTGGGGACGTATCAATGGACAAGCCTAAAGCACCCGATATGGGTTTTGCTTTCGGCCTCAAACCCGAGGCCGCAGTCAGATACTTTGAAACTCTCGGTTACGATATCCCTGCCGATTGGCATGCCTTGGCAAATCAGGCGCAGAGCCAAGCCCGCACCATTGCCGGTATCTACCGGCAGGATATCGTGGCCGATTTACACCGTGCGATCAGGGCATCCGCTTATAACGGCACACCGTTTGCCGCTTGGCAAAAAGACATCCGCATCCGTTTGGCGCAATCGGGTTATGCGCTGGATAAAGACGGCGATATTGTGGATCAGACAACCGGCGAAGTGGCCGGGACGGGCTTGACCAAACACCGGCTGGAGACTGTGTACCGCACCAACATGCAAAATGCTTTTATGGCCGGAGAATGGCAGGCTTTGCAGGCCAACAAAAACGAGCGGCCCTATCTGATGTACACGGCGGTAAACGATTACCGCACCCGCCCCGCACACCGCGCTATGGACGGCTTGGTTTACCATATTGACGATGAGTTTTGGCATTACTTTTTTCCGCCAAACGGTTTCCGCTGCCGCTGCAAGGCGCATGCGTTAAGCCAAAGAGATTTGGAGCGCGGCGGCCATGCGATCAGCGTTTCAGACGGCCTGATTGAAGAAGTGCATGTTACCAACCGCAAGGGAGAGAGCACGCCGGTTAAAAGCATTAAGCTGCCTGACGGCAGACGGCTCACACCCGATAAAGGTTTTGACCGCAATGTGGGTATGGCGCACTTGGCGCAATTGGGGCAATTGCAGATGGCGCGGGCGGTCGATTTGCCTCCGCGTTTGGCGGCGATGGCGGTAGGACAGGCGTTGCAAGATGATTTGCTGCTCAAAGCCATTGCTGCGGATATGGCAAAAATGGTGCAAAAGGCAAAGGCAAGCGGCTTTGCCACAGGCCAATTTATGCATGTGGGTGTGTTGCCGTTGGCCGTGCTGGATGCGTTGGCGCTTGAAAACAAAATGCCGGTCAGTGCGGTTATTTCCGCCAATGATGAGCGTTTATGGCATGCTTGGCGGGATAAAAAAGCTACGCCCCTGCCGTCGGACTTTTGGGAAGAGTTGCCCGTATATCTGACCAAGCCCAGCGAGGTAAGGTTAAGCCCTGCGGACAGAAAGGGGCAAAAAGATGCCATCCTGATGATTTACGACTTGCCCGACGGCAAAGGAAAAATGGTCGTTACCTTGGATTACGAAGCCAAAACCCGCAATCCGTTTAGCGGCAAAAAAGAACTTGTTGTTACCAATATGGTTAACACGGGGACAATGTTGGATATACGGCAAGCAGAAAGCTTGAAAGGATATAAGCTGATATGGAAAAAGCCGTAAACTGCTTTGCCTGATTCGAACAGGATCATAAGGTGGCATACGCCAGCTTAACCTTTCCAGTAGGAAACCCGCAGTTACGGCTCTTTATTAAAATACTAACCCCTTGATAAATCTAAGTCAATGATTGAAATAAAAATAGACAATCTGTTTGTAGTGCAAAACCAAATCGAACGGCTTGGGCAAGGTTTGGACGACAACCGCTATTTGTTGATGCGTAAATTGTCTGAAACAATGAGAGCCGCCGTTAATACCAACTTCCGCCAAGGCGGCCGGCCTAAGTGGCTGGGGCTGAAATACCGCAACGGTAAACCGCTGGTGGATAGCGGGCGGTTGCGTGACAGCGTTGTTGCCTATTCAGACAACGATACCGCCCTTGTCGGCACCAATATGGTGTATGCCGCCATCCACAACTTCGGCGGCATGGCCGGACGCGGCCGCAAAGTGAACATACCGCAGCGGGAATTTTTAACGCTGACCGACCAAGACAAACAAGACTTGATGGACGATGTACAGGATTATTTTGCCAACCTGATTAAATGATTTTTCAGACCGCCTTTAAAACGCGCTTTTTAGCGCGTTTTTGTTTTGGGTAATAGGTTGGCATAGGCCGATAGGCTAAAACCAATCTGACGCGATTTTAAAAGGGGTTTAAACGGGGTTTGAAATGCGGTGCGGGGTTTGAAACGCGTCCACTCTTTTCGGCGCGGTTGTTGCGGCGAAAATGACAGCATCGCAAAAAGGATGTGCAACATGCCCCAAAACAGATTAACGCTTGCCGCATGCAGTTTAGGGGTGCAGCCGCGCGACGGCCGCATCCAGTTGCTGCCTTACGGCGAGTTTAGAGCGATTGACGGCCGCCCCCACGATGTGCCCGCTTGGTATCTAACGGAAGAAAACGGCCGCGACGTGGTGGAGCTGGCCAATGCCTCGCGCAATCAACTGGTGGTCGATTACGAGCACCAAACCCTGCACAAGGAAAAAAACGGCCAGCCCGCGCCCGCCGCCGGTTGGATGCGCTGGCTGGAGTTTACCCCCAAAGGCTTGTTTGCCGATGTGGAGTGGACGGATAAAGCCGCGGCGGCCATTGCCGCCAAAGAATACCGTTATATCTCGGCGGTGTTCAGCTATGACACCAAGGGCTATGTGCGCAAGATTTACCACGCCGCGCTGACCAATTACCCCGCGTTGGACGGCATGGATGAAGTGTTGGCGGCAGCGTCGGCACAGTTTTTTAACCCCGAAACGGAGCAAAACCCGATGAAAGAGTTGTTGCAACAACTGCTCGGCCTGCCGCAGGCAAGCGACGAGCAGATTACGGCGGCGTTAACCGCTTTGCTGGCGGCCAAACCGCAAAACGTTGCCTTATCTGCCGACCTGTTTAAAGAGCTGGCCGACAAAGACAGCAAAATCGCCGCCTTGTCCGCCCAGCCGGCAGGCCAGCCCGACTTGACCCGATACGCGCCGGTGTCGGTGGTGCAGGATTTGCAAAGCCAAATCGCCGCGCTGACCGCCGAACGTAACGCCGATAAAGGCAACGAGCTGATTACTGCCGCATTGGCAGCAGGCAAGCTGTTGCCCGCGCAAAAGGCATGGGCGGAGGGCGTGCTGAAACAAGAAGGCGGCTTGGCCTTTTTAACCGGCTTTATCGAAAACGCGCAGCCGGTAGCGGCTTTGGCCGGCACGCAAACCGCAGGCAAAGAGCCGGGTGCGAATGTGGTGGCATTGACGGCGGAAGAAGAAAAAGCTGCTCAAATGCTCGGCATGAGCCATAAAGAATACGCGGAAATTAAAAGTAAAGAAGGTGAACAATGAATAAAACCGAAATTTTAAAAGCGATTACTGCCGCTTTCCGACAAGAATTTCAGCGCGGTTTGAGTACGGTTGAGCAGACTTACCAAACCATTGCCATGACTATCCCATCGAATACCGCCACCAATACTTACGCGTGGTTGGGTAAATTCCCGAAAATGAAAGAGTGGGTCGGTCAGCGTGTGGTCGAAAGAATGCAAACCGAGGCCATGAGTTTGGCCAACAAAAAATACGAGGCAACGGTTGGCGTAGAGCGTACCGACATTGAGGACGACCAAGTCGGCGTTTACCGCCCGTTGATGGCAGAGATGGGCGAATCTGCCGCCGAGCTGCCCGACCGTTTGGTTTGGGAATTGCTCAAAAAAGGCAAATCCACTTTGTGCTATGACGGCCAATACTTTTTCGACACAGATCATCCGGTATTCGAAAAATCCGACGGCACCGGCCAAAACACGCCCGCCGCAAACATTACCACCGGCACCGATAACAATGTGCCGACATGGTATGTGATTGACGATACTCGCACGGTTAAGCCTCTGGTATTCCAAACACGCACCGAGCCGGAGTTTGAGACTAAGTTTGACCCGTCCAAGTCCGACAAAGTGTTTATGGAGGATGTGTATGTTTACGGTGCGCGCCGCCGCTGTGTGGCCGGTTTCGGGCTGTGGCAGTTGGCGCATATGGCGGAAAAAACCGCGTTGAACAGAGCCAACCTGCAAAAAATTATTACCACCATGCGCCGCCTCAAATCTAACGGCGGCTATGCCCTCAATATCAAGCCTAGCCTGCTGGTGGTGCCGCCCGAGTTGGAGGACGCAGCCCGCGAGCTGTTGGAAGCCGAAAAAATCAACGGTACGACCAACACCTTTAAAGGCCGTCTGAAACTGCACGTATCGGTGCACCTGTAAACCAACCTTGATTTTCAGGCGGCGTTTAAACCTGTTTTAAAAGCCGTCTGAATGGAGACCTGACTATGGCAAATCCAAAAAAAGACACCACCGTTGAATCTGTAACCCAACCAAACCCGCAGGACTTAGCCGTCGAAGCGGCGCTCAAGCAAGAGCTGGATAAAGTGCAGGCCGAACTATCCGCCTTAAAGGAGCAATTGGCCGCTGCCGAATCTGCAAAAAACGCCGCTGAACGCGAATTGGACGCATTGCGCAAGCAGGTGGATAAGCCTGCTAAGTCCGGCAACCCAAATAAGAGACTGGTGCGCACGGCATCGGGTCGCGAGTTTTGGCGCGCCGGCGAGAAATTTGACGGCGAGTGGCGCGAGATCGACCGCACCGTGATTGGCGACGAGGCGTGGCAGCGCATTATCGACGAGCCGGCCCTGCAAACTAAAGAGGCATAAATCATGGCTTATGCGGTGACGGCGGATATGGTGGCGCGTTTCGGCGAGCTGGAGGTTATCCAGCTGACCGACCGCAACCAAGACGGCTTGATTGACGAGGACGTGGCGGCAGTGGCACTGGCCGATGCCACCGCAGAAATAGACGCTTATCTGGGTCGGTTTAAACGTCCGTTTACCGATGTGCCGCCCATCCTCAAGCGCTTGTGTTGCGATATTGCCCGCTACCGCCTTACCGCCGCCAACGGCGTGCTGATTACCGACGAAATCCGCAACCGCTACAAAATCGACGTGCTCGACCTGCTGCGTGCTATGGCTAAAGGCGATGTGCAGCTGGGCGTGGATGATAGCGGCGAAGAAGTGGCCGCGGGCGAAGACGGTATTGTGTTTGTAAACGGTAAAAATAAGGTGTTCGGGCGTGATCACTGATATTGAGCAAGCGATAACAGACCGTCTGAAACGGGGCTTGGGTCGCATGGTGCGCACGGTTAAAAGCTACAACGGCGAGGCCGACGATTTGGCGGGGCAAATCCATGCGCTGCCTGCGGTTTGGGTAACGTATGGCGGCAGCAAAGTTGAGCCTGCCAGCACCGGCGGCGTATGCGGACGTTATCAGGATACCGCCGAATTTGTGGTGATGGTGGCGGCCCGCAATCTGCGCAACGAGCAGGCGCAGCGGCAAGGCGGCATCGACAACCGTGAAATCGGCAGCAACGATTTAATCCGCGCCGTGCGCCGCCTGCTTGACGGCCAGCGGCTCGGTTTTGCCGATAGCCGCGGCTTGGTGCCCAAAGCGGTGCGCGCCATTGCCAATCATGTGTTGGTGCAAAACGCCGCGGTAAGCATATATGCGGTTGAGTACGCCATCCGCTTTAACACCTGCGGACTGGAAAACGACCGCTACCCCGAACGCACCGACAATCCCGACCACCCCGACCATATCTTTACCAAGTATCAGGGCCAATTAAGCGACCCGTGGCCTTGGTTTAGGTTGTTAGACGCAAAAATTACCGACCCCAATGCCTATATAACCCTGCACCGCCTGCGTATCGGACATGCGCGCAGCGGGCAAGCGTTGAGCAGCCCCGCCGGGGAGTCGCATGCCGAAATCAATCTGCACTTAACACTTGGAGACAAGCAATGACAAAACTGACAGTAACGGCGGCAGACAGCCTGCGTGTGCCGACCGAGCACAACCCGCATGAGTATATCGGCCAAGAGCCGGTGGAGGTGGACGGCAACAGCCTGTATTACCGCCGCATGATTGATGACGGCGATTTGGTGGTGGTTGAGGATGCCGCCCCAAATACCAAAACCCGCAATACTAAGGGAGAGTAATCATGCCCCATATTGATTTTGACACGATTCCGGGCAGCATCCGCGTGCCCGGCCAGTACATTGAATTTAATACCCGCAATGCGGTGCAAGGTTTGCCGCAAAATCCGCAAAAGGTATTGATGGTCGCCCCCATGCTGACCGCGGGCAGACAGCCCGCCTTAGAGCCGGTGCAACTGTTTAGCGATGCCGAGGCGGCCGATTTGTTCGGGCAAGGCTCGCTCGCGCATTTGATGGTGCGCCAAGCGTTTGCCAACAACCCTTATTTGGATTTGACCGTTATCGGCATTGCCGACCACAGCGCAGGCGTGCAGGCAACCGCAACCGTTACCCTTTCCGGCACGGCCACCGCGCCGGGCGTGGTGGAAATCACGATTGGCGGCAAGCAGGTAAGCACGGCCGTTAACACCGGAGAGACCGCCGCCACAGTGGCAGGCCGTCTGAAAACCGCCATCACTGCCGCCGATGTAACCGTTACCGCATCCGGCAGCGGCGCAGCCGTTACGCTGACGGCCAAACACAAAGGCGAGATCGGCAACGAGAGCGGCTTAACCGTGAGCACCGGCAATACCGGCCTGACTTATCAAGCCAATGCCTTTACCGGCGGTGCCAAAAATGCGGACATTGCCACGGCCTTGTCCAAAGTGGCGGGCAAGCATTATCACATTATTTGCAGCCCGTTTAGCGATGACGCCAACGCCAAAGCCTTGAGCAACCATATTACCAACGTATCCAACGCCATCGAGCAGCGCGGCTGTATCGGCGTATTGGGTATGAGTGCGACCTTGAGCGCGGCCACCACCGCTACCGGCAAAATCAACGACGGCCGCATTACCTGCGCTTGGTACAAAGGCGCGGTAGAGCCAAACGGCATCATTGCCGCGGGCTATGCGGCGGTGTTGGCTTTTGAGGAAGACCCCGCCAAGCCGCTGAATACCCTTGAGATCAAGGGGCTGGCCGTTACGCCCGATGCGCAATGGCCGCTGTTTGCCGAGTGCAACAACGCGCTGTACAACGGCTTGACCCCGCTGACCGTGGTCAATAACCGCGTGCAGATTATGCGTGCCGTATCCACCTACACCAAATCGGCCAATAACACCGACGACCCGGCACTACTCGACATTACCACCATCCGCACGCTGGATTATGTACGCCGCAGCGTTAAAGAGCGCATTGCCCTGCGTTTCCCGCGCGACAAATTGAGCGACCGCCTACTGCCCAAGGTTAAGAGCGAGATTTTGGACGTGCTGATTAAACTCGACCAAGCCGAAATCATCGAAAACGCCGAAGCCAACAAAGGCAAGCTGGTGGTGGCGCGTGCGCAAAACGACCCGAACCGCGTGAATGCCATCATCCCCGCCGACGTGGTCAACGGCCTGCATGTGTTTGCCGGGCGCATTGATTTGATTTTGTAACCCTTTCAGACGGCGTTTAAACCTGTTTTAAAGGCCGTCTGAAACCTTAAAAAAGGATAAAACATGAGCGATGCAACTTATGCCGGTACGGTGATCATGGAGGTTAACGGCCGCGATATCGAAATTGTGAGCATCAAGCCGCAAACCACCACAGGCCGCAAGTCGGTAAAAACCATGAACCGCAACGGCCGTGTAAACGGTTATTGCGACGGTGTAACCGAGCACAAGTTAAGCGTGACTGCCGCCATTCCGCTCGACGGCCGCGCCGTGGATTGGGACAACATCACCAAAGCCAAAATTACCATCTACCCCATCAACCAAGACGATAAGCGTACCTCTTATCTCGACTGCTTTACCGTGGAAACCAGCGAGCAATACGAGACCGACAACGAGGCGCGTATCGATATCGAGATGGTGGCACTGCACAAAATCACGGAGTAACGCCGCGTGAAACACGAGATTGATTTGGTGTGGGGCCTGCCCTTGCCGGGCGGCGGTGTGGCCAAACGTGCCGCATTGCGGCCGCTGACTATCGGCGGCGAACTGCGCGCGCAGGCGGCGTTGGAAGATATGGATTGGGGCGAAGCGGAAACCGAAAGCGGCAAGGCCCGCGCCCTGATGGTAGAAACCTTGGCTTATTGGGCGCAGCAGCTTACCGTTGAGGGCATCGCCCCCAACCAGCTAACCGCCGAATACCTAGCGGAAAACCTGACCGGCGAAGACTACGGCATCATCTTGGCCGCGCAGGACGACCTGCGGGCAAAATACACCGCCGCTGGGGCAAACCCCGGGAACACCACGGCGGCCGCCGAAAGACCGAGTCCCGAAGCTACCGAAACTGCCACCGCAATTACCGACAATCCGTCATCTTGATGGCCAAAGCGGGTATATCCGCCGATGCCGTGGCCGGTATGTGCCACGCCGAGCTGGTGGCTTGGTTTGGAGACATCTTGGACAGCTTAGGCGTTAAAAAGCCCACGGATGACGGAGTGATTATCTCGAGGCGGTTGCCTAAACCGAAGGGATAATCTAAATACCGTCTGAAACTTAGATTTCAGGCGGTATTGCTATTTACACACATTGTAATTAACATATTTTCCCTTTCTATATATAAAAAGGGGAATATTTTGGTGTGGTTAATGTTAATTTGGTTTGTATTCTTTTTTGGCGTGGTAGCTATAATCAAACAGGTGCAAAGAAATAAAAAAACAGCATTTGAAAAAGAAAGACAAGCATTAATTGAACAGCATCGACAGCAAGAAAAAGAAAGACTGGAGAGAATAAGGCAAAGAAAAATTGAAGAAGAGAAGCGGCTGCATACACTTAAGGGGTTTATGCGAGAAGTGCATGATTGTCATCAATACGCGAAAACGACAGCAGGTGATTACTTTAAAAAAAGCCAATCAAGCAGGTTATCTATAGATGACAGAAACAGAATGATCTTATGGGAATCTTTGGAAATATGCTTGATTAGTGATAACCCTAAAACCATTCAATCAAGATCAAGCGTAATGAATGACATTTTAAAGGATATGAAATATCCACACATTCCGATTGGTGATAAAGAAATTAGGTTGGTAAATACAAGGCATTACATGGTTTATATAGAGCATTTAAATTTTAAAATAACCACCTATAAAACCGATAGGTCAAAAGAAAAAGCTAGAAATGAAATCCAACAGGTAATTAAAGATGCCTTGAATGATGAGTTTATTTATCAAGGTGCATTTAAAGAATTTTTAAACAATCAGGCTTGAAGCCTCTTAAATCCCGATTCAAACAGCCTTTAAACCATAATTAACCGTGAGTTAATGTGAGTTTAAAGGCTGTTTTTTTATGGCAAACGGATTGATGAAATTGGTGTTGTCGCTGACCGGGCGGGATGACGGCGCAAAGCGGCTTTTGGCCGAAACCGAGCGGCAATTGCAGCGCACGGCCACATCGCGTATGAAAATGGCTCGGGCGCATAAACCTTATGAAATAACAGGTATCCGCTCTGAAAAGGCGATACAGCGTGAAATCAAACTGACCGAGGCGGCATACAACCGCCTTAAACGCAGCGGCACGGCTACACAAAACGATTTGGCGCGTGCGACGAAAGCACATAAACAACGCATTGCTGAATTAAATGCAGAGTTGGGTAAAAGCTCGAAACTGCAAAAAGGTATGGCTATCGGCGGCACCGCACTTGCTGCGGGTACGGCAGCCTATGCCGCGCTTAAGCCTGCAATGGATAGCGCCAAGCAGATGGATGCCAATATCGGGCAAGTTGCGCGTAACGCATTTATCGCCGACTCGGATAAATCTGCCGAATGGATTGCCACATCGGGTAAGGCTCAAGTGCGGTCGCTTATCGACGAGTGGGTAAGCAAGTACGGGGGCAATGCCGATGCGGCGGCGCAATTTATAAATGCGCAAATGGCACAAGGTTTATCGTTTGAGCAAATCAAAAACGACCAAGGCCGAGGATATCTAACCATGACCGCGACGTCGCAAAACGGCCATTACGACTATAACGGGGTGGCATCGCTCTATAAGACGTTTACCGATCAAGGACTAACCGGCGACAAGCTAGCCCGCGCCGTTGAAAAAACCATTCAATCAGGCTTGGACGGTAAATTTGAAATTGATGACGTGGTGCGTGAGGCTCCCGGTTTGTTTGCAAGCATGGGTAAAGCAGGTATGACCGCCGACAAAGATATCGACTACATGCTGGCATGGATGCAGTCCGGTGCCAATAAGGCGGCAACAACCAGCGAAGCGGCCAACAATATTAATAATGCTTTGGCCAAAGTGGTGTCGTCTCAAACCGGCAAAAACGTCCAAAAACATTTGGGGCTGGATTGGCGTAAAGAGGTTTTGGCAGGCCAAGGCAAAGGCGAAAACTCGATAGAAGTGTTGGCGAGACTGATTAATACGCATTTGGACAAAAACAAAGAGTATCAAAGCTATTTAAGTAAAGCCAAAGCGGGGGATGCTAATGCTGCGGTGCAGGCCGAAACGATCCGCCGTGAATTGGTTGCAGAAATATTTCCCGACTTGCAGGCGCAAAGCGGGTTGATTGCGGCAATGGACTTTAAACAAATGCAGGATTACCAAGCCAAAACACGGGCAACCGATGATGGTAAGGTCGATAAGCTCAATCAGGCGCGTATGTTGGATGCTGCTGCCCAACAAGAGCAGGCCGATTCTCTTAAAGTGTTACGCCAAGACCCTCAAAAATTCATCGAGGCCGAAACGGCATTCAAACAACTGACTGCTGAATTTCCCAGCGCAACCTTAGCCCTGCAAACGCTTGCTGCTGCCGCAATGGCTGCGGCGGCGGCTCAAGGCTTAATGGGTGTGTTGGGTGGTGGCGGTTTGGGCGGCGGTGCGGCGGCGGTTGGCACAGCCGCACGCTTCGGCCTTGTCGGTATTGGTGCTGCTGCGGGCGGTTTGGGTTTATGGGATGCCAACAGCCGCATCAACCGCAATGAGGGTAAGGGATTTACAGAGGGCGGCCTAAACAGCCGCGCGGCGGGATATGCCGAGTCTGCTTTAAGCGGCGCGGCTTTGGGTGCGGCCGTCGGCTCGATTATCCCCGGTATCGGCACGGCCATCGGTGCTGCGATTGGTGGCGGTGGCGGCTTGCTAATGGCTGCTATTACCGATGCGTGGAAAGAAAACCCGCCGCCCAAACCTGCGGGCATGGCTGCCGAACCCTTGCAACCATTGCGCCCGCTCGAACCCCTTAAACCCGCCGAACCGCTTGCGCCCGTTATTACCCAGCAAACCGCGGCTTACCAAGCTGCGATTATCGAGCAGACGGCGCAATACCAAGCCGCGCTGAATGCCGAGACGGCGGCGGTAACGGGCGGGCTGAATCAAATTAACAGCACACTGGCGGCGGCCAACCAAACCATCAACAACAATATGACGATAACGCTCGACGGGCGCGTGATTGCCCACGAGGTATCGCGGTATCAAGTGGCCATGTTCGGCCGTGGAGCGGGTCAATGAGCGGATGGCATACCTTATTGCAGGACGCATCTTACAAGGGCGTCGGCTTTGATATTGAGGCGGTGGACGAGAGCAACGGCAAGGCTTTGGCCGAGCATGCGCGGCCGTTTGTGCAGGGTATCGACCTCGAAGACATGGGCACGACCGGGCGGCAGGTGCAGATTAATGCGGTGTTTTGGGGCAAGGGCTATGCAGGCCGTCTGAAAAAGCTGCTGGATGCGCTGGAGCAGCCGGGCGGCGGCGTGCTGGTGCACCCTGTTTGGGGGCGGATGCACAACATGATTGCAGCATCATGGAGCTACCGCCATGAGGCTGATTATGTGGATTATGCCGGCATCGATATTACTTTCCGCGAGGCGGCCGAAGCGCAGGAAATCTTTGTATTTGAAAACGCCTTTTTGGTCGAGCTTGAGGCGTTGATTGCCGATATCGACACCTACCGCGAGGCGGCTATCGGCTTTATTGATGCGGTGTTGGCGGTGGATGCGGGCGTATCGGCTTTATGGGGCAGCGCGTTGGGCATTTGGAGTGCGGCATCAGGTACGTTTAGCGCGGTGCGCCGTTTGTTTGATTTGGACAAAATCGCCTTTCCTGATCGGGGCGGATACAGCGCAGCGGCGTTTAAAAGCGGCTCGGCCAAGCTGTTTGCCGATATGGCGGTTATGGTGGATACCGGCATACGCCGTGAGGCGGGTTTGGCCGATAATGCCATGCACCATGCCGGCTGGTCGCCGCGGCAGCGGTTTGACGGGGCTGCGGGTGTTGCCGACCGTGCCGCCGCTATCCCTGATAATTTGCTTACCGGCCGCTTTTCAGACGGCCTGCAAAACCGCCTGAACCGTTTAACCGCCAAACAAGTGCAGCCGGTAGCGCAGGCGGTGCGCCTGTTATCGACGGCATCGCTGTTGTCGGTGGCAACGGCATTAATCGAGGCGCACGGCGAAGAGATGACCGCGCCCGATTTGATTGAGGTTAACCGCGCCATGCGCCGCCGTATGCAGGCCGAGATTGCCGCCTTGCGGGCGGTGCAGACGGCTGCTGCCGAGTCCGGCACTCTGACGGCCAACGCCGTGTATACCGAGGCTTACCAAACGGCAGAATCCCTGCGCGCGGCGGCAGGCCGTCTGAATGCGTTGGTTGCGGCGGCCATCAACCAAAAGCCGCCGCTGATTGTGCGCCAAGCCCCAATCAACGGCACGATACACCAAATCGCCCATGAGTTTTACGGCGATATCAGCCGCGCAGCAGAGCTGGTGCGGCTCAATCCCCATATCCACCACCCCGCGTTTATCAAGCGCGGCACTTTGGTCAACAGCTATGCAAAATAATTCATACGGTTATGCCGTGTCGGTGCGCGTGGGCGGTAAAGAGCACCGCCACTGGGAGCGCTACGACATCGACAGCGACTTTTTAATCCCTGCCGACAGCTTCGATTTTGCCATCGGCAGGTCGGGGCCGGAGGCGGCCATACCCGATTTAAGCGGAGAGAGCTGCGAGGTAGTGATAGACGGGCAAACCGTGATGACGGGCATCATCGGCAGCCAGCGCCACGGCAAAAGCAAGAGCAGCCGCGAGTTGAGCTTGAGCGGGCGTGATTTGGCCGGTTTTTTGGTGGATTGCTCCGCGCCGCAGCTCAATGTAAAGGGCATGACGGTATTGGATGCAGCCAAAAAGCTGGCCGCGCCGTGGCCGCAGATTAAGGCGGTGGTACTCAAAGCGGAAAACAACCCCGCTTTGGACAAAATCGACATCGAGCCGGGCGAAACCGTATGGCAGGCGTTAACCCATATTGCCAACTCGGTCGGGCTGCATCCGTGGCTGGAGCCGGACGGCACGTTGGTGGTGGGCGGTGCGGATTACAGCAGCCCGCCGGTGGCGACATTGTGCTGGAGCCGCACCGATGCCCGCCGCAATATCGAGCGCATGGATATTGAGTGGGATACCGACAACCGCTTTTCCGAGGTTACTTTTTTGGCGCAATCGCACGGCCGCAGCGGCGACAGCGCCAAACACAATTTAAAGTGGGTGTACAAAGACCCGACCATGACGCTGCACCGCCCCAAAACGGTGGTGGTGTCCGATGCCGACAATTTGGCCGCATTGCAAAAGCAGGCTAAAAAGCAGCTGGCCGACTGGCGGCTGGAGGGATTCACGCTCACGATAACCGTGGGCGGCCATAAAACCCGCGACGGCGTATTGTGGCAACCCGGCCAGCGTGTGCATGTGATCGACGACGAGCACGGTATCGATGCGGTGTTTTTTCTGATGGGGCGGCGGTTTATGTTGTCGCGCATGGACGGCACCCAAACCGAGCTGCGGCTCAAAGAGGACGGCATTTGGACACCCGACGCTTACCCCAAAAAAGCCGAGGCGGCGCGCAAGCGCAAAGGTAAGCGCAAAGGCGTGAGCCATAAGGGCAAAAAAGGCGGCAGAAAGCAAACGGAAACGGCGGTGTTTGAATGATTTTGAGTAAATTGGCTAAAAAAACGGCACAAACTGCTAAAAACATAGGCGAAACCCTGCGCGCGGCCTTTCGGGGCAAAATCACGCTGGTGGTGTCGTCCGAGCCGATACAGCGCGTGCAGTTGAGCGGCTTGGCCGACGAAAACCTGCAAGACCTTGAGCATTTGCAGGAATACGGCTTTGCCAGCCATCCCCCCGACGGAAGCGAAGCGGTAGTGATACCGCTAGGTGGTAATACATCGCACGGTGTGATTGTGTGCAGCCAGCACGGCAACTACCGCATCAAAAACCTTAAGCCCGGCGAGACGGCGATTTTTAACCATGAGGGTGCAAAAATCGTGATTAAGCAAGGCAAAATCATTGAGGCCCATTGCGACGTGTACCGGGTTAACTGCAAACAATACGAGGTTAATGCGGCCACGGATGCCAAATTTAACGCGCCGTTGGTGGAGACCAGTGCGGTGTTGACGGCTCAAGGCCAAATCAACGGCAACGGCGGCATGGCCGTCGAGGGCGGCAACGGCGCCACCTTTAGCGGCGATGTGAGTCAAACGGGCGGCAGTTTTAACACCGACGGCGACGTGGTGGCCGGCGATATATCCTTGCGCCAGCACCCGCATACCGACAGCATCGGCGGCAAAACCTCGTCGGCGAAACCAGCATAGACAAGCAGACCTTTGGCAGCCTTCGGGCTGCTTTTTTTGCGCCGGCGGGCTTGAAGCCCGTGTACTCCGTGAGGCCGTCTGAAAACGGCAAAATGCCAACATGGACAAAGAGCTAAACCCCGGCACCGGCGACTATACCGGCTGCACCGTCGATACGCTGCAAAATGCCGTGTACATCCGATTGATGACACCGTTGGGCAGCTGGTGGGCGGATAAAACGCTCGGCTCGCTGCTGCATTTGTTGCAGCGCAAAAAAGACCTGCAACGGGTCAGCCTGTTGGCCGAGCAATATGCCGATGAGGCACTGCAACCGATTGTTAAGAGCGGGCGTGCCGACAAGATTACCGTGCGCGCAGAGCAGCCGCACGACGGCCGCCTGATCCTGCATATCCGGGTGGATACGGCGGCGGGCGGGTTTGACTACCGCCACGAAGTGCCCGTGATTTAAAGAGGTTTTAAACGTGTTTGAAACGCCGACATTTGAGCAAATCCGCGAGCGTATCCTGCGCGATACCAAAAGCCTGTGGCCGGATGCCGATATCAGCCCCGACAGCGACCATTATGTGCACGCCAGTCGTTTGGCCAGCTGCGCAGAAGGGCAATACGCGCATCAAAGCTGGATTGCGCGGCAGATTTTCCCCGATACGGCCGACCGCGAGTATTTGGAGCGGCATGCCTCCATGCGCGGACTGCGGCGGCGCAATCCTACCACGGCCAGCGGCACGCTGACCGTAAGCGGCATTGCCCAATCCGTGCTTTCAGACGGCCTGCAAGTGCGTATCGGCCAGCGTTTTTACCGCACTACCGCCCGCGCCGTTATCGGCAGCGGCGGCACGGCGGAAATACCGGCAATCGCCGAAGAGCCGGGCGCGGCCGCCAATGTGCGCGACGGCGAGGCTCAACTGATGGCCGCCCCCGCCGGTGTGGCCACCGAATGCCGCCTTACCGTGCAAGGCGGCACTGACCGCGAAAATGATGCCTCGCTGCTGGCGCGGCTGTTGGAAATCATCCGCCGACCGCCCGCAGGCGGCAACCGTTACGACTATAAAAACTGGGCGTTGAGTGTTGACGGCGTAACCAGCGCATATGTTTATCCGCTGCGCCGCGGCTTGGGCACGGTGGATATTGCGATTACCTCCGCCGACGGTGTGCCGTCGGAAGAAACCGTGCGCCGCGTGCAGGCTTATATCGACGAGATGCGCCCGGTAACAGCAAAAAATGCGCTGGTACTCAAGCCAACCGTAACGGCGGTGCCTGTTACCGTGCAAGTCAAGCTCGACGGCATCGACTTGGACGAGGCCAAACGCCGCATACAGACGGCCCTAAAAGAATATTTCGACACCCTGATCCCCGGCGACGGCCTGACTGTGTCGCAAATCGAGGCGGCTATCAGCAATGTAGAAGGTGTGATCGACCGCCGTCTGACTGCGCCGACGGCCAACCGTGCCGCCGATACGGTTAACCGCATCGAGTGGTTTAAAGCGGGTGCGATTAATGTAACGGAGATGCCGTCATGAGCTATCAAGACATCTTGCGCGGACTGTTGCCCCCCGTGTCGTATGCCCGCAATGCCCCGCGTGTGCGGGCGCAGGCAGAAATAGACGGCGCAGCGCTGGATGCGGTGGCGGAATCGGCTCAAAGCGTTGCCGATGCCGTCGACCCGCGCAGCGCCGGCCAAATGCTGGCCGATTGGGAGCGCGTATTAGGTTTGGACGGTACGGGCAAAAACCGCCAGCGCCGTGTGTTGGCTGTTATGGCCAAACTAAACGAAACAGGCGGCTTGAGTATCCCTTATTTTGTGCGTTTGGCCGAGGCGGCGGGCTATCAAATCGAAATTGACGAACCGCAGCCGTTCCGCGCCGGTGTCAACCGTGCGGGCGACCGCCTCGCGCCGCAGGAAATCATGTGGGTGTGGCACGTTAACGTGCGCGGAGGCAACAACCGCATTACCCGATTCCGCGCCGGTATCTCGGCGGCGGGCGACAGGTTGACCGATTACGGCGATGCCGTGATTGAGGCCGTTATCCAAGATTTAAAACCCGCACATACCGCAGTGCGATTTACTTATGAGGCATAGACAATGCACGCTATCGATACCCCCGATAAACAGTTTAAAGACGGCAACGGTACCAGCGAACTGGGTACCATCCTGCCCGCATGGTGGCTCAATCAGATTCAGGCCGAGCTGTTGGCCGTGCTGACGGCTGCCAATATCCAGCCGAATAAAGCCAAAACCAATCAGATTGCCGATGCAATCAAACAGATATTTAGCGACGGCGTGGTTAATAGTTTGTCCGCCACCAATACGGACAAGCCTTTATCGGCCGCAATGGGGAAAAAATTAGCCGAAGAAAAAATACCAAATACCACACAAGACTTTATGCGTACATTGGGCGAGTTTAATCCCAGTAAAAGCGGATTTGTCCGTACAAACGGGGGTAGCCTGAACGGTAATAGTCTACCCAGCATGGAGATACATGTCGGTCATCCCAGCTATGCCAATGGTGCATACTCGCGCGGTATCGGGTTTGCCTACGGGACGAGCTGGGGCATCTACACAACCGCTTGGGACGCGACAGGTAACTACCGGGGATATAAGGAAATCCTAACCGAAGAAAACGGCGTGATGCTGACGGGCGACCAAACCATCAACGGAGGCAAAACCTTTGGCGAGATCTTAACTGCCGGGCGCAATAACCATTGGGGATTTTTGCGCAATCCGGTTGAGAGCGGGGGGCATTGGGTGTTTGAGACCAATCCCAAATCAAACTACGCCGACGGCAGTACCCTAAAAGTCAACATCAAATATGAGCAATCAAGCGGGCAAACCCGGTATATACATTTTCCGGAGTTGGGCAGTACCAACCACACGGTTGCATATCAAGATTGGGTGACAACCCGAATCAATGCTGCCACAGGTGGATTTGACAACAAAATAGAGCAGGCAGCACCTGCCGGTACGGTTGCCTACTTTGCCGGACGCAACGCCCCCGCAGGCTGGCTTAAAGCAAACGGTGCTGCCGTATCCCGAACGACATACGCCGGCCTGTTTGCCGCCATCGGCACAACATACGGAGCAGGTGACGGACGCACAACATTTAACCTGCCCGACCTGCGCGGCGAGTTTGTACGCGGCTGGGACGACGGCCGCAATATCGACCGTGGCCGTGCGGTGGGCAGTAACCAAAGCGACAATATAGCCGAGCACCGTCATGCAACAGGCTGGCGTGCAGGATCGAGAGGTAACGAGTTTGTGCTTTTGCGGTCGGCTTGGTCGGGTCAAAGCAATATAACGGCTGACGTAGTTGCCAAAGGCGGTGCGCAGATACCCGGGCATGATGAGCATTATGTGCATGTATCAGGCAGCACCTACGCCAACAGCAACGATACCTACGCGACATCAAGCACTTATTACGACAAACAGGGAGAGACTTACCCGCGTAACGTCGCCTTATTGGCCTGCATCAAGATTTAAGGCCGTCTGAAACCGTAGGGCAGGCATCCTTGCCCGCCCAAACAGAAACCCGAAAAGGAAAAAGGAATGACCCAAAACATCCAATGGACAAAACCCGTCTGCCAACTCGATTCAGACGGCCTGTATATCGGACAAACCGAAGCCGATTTAGACGTATATGCTCGCGACGGCAGCTACATTATCCCCGGCGGCTGCATCGACACCGAGCCGCCCGAAGCCCGAGACGGCCATGCCGCCCGCTGGACGGGCGAGGCGTGGGAGTACATACCCGACCATCGAGGACAAACAGCCTACCGTACCGCAGACGGCCAAGCCGTGATTGTAGATGCCGTTGGCGAGCTTTCAGACGGCTTAACGTTTGATGCCCCGCCGAGCCATTGGCACACATGGAGCGGCAAAAAATGGACGGTAAGTAAAGAAGACCAAGCCGAGCAGCTCAAGCAGGCGAAAGCGGCCAAGCTCGCCGCAATCAACCAAGCCGCCCAAGCCTGTATCGACCAAGCTGCGGGCTTGGACAAAGTGCCGCAGTTTGAAGTCGCAACGTGGACAATCCAAGCCCTAGAGGCTAAGGCATGGCACGCCGACAATGCCGCTGTCACGCCCACGCTGGATGCGATTGCGGACGCTCGCGGTATCCCAGCAGAAGCGCTTAAGCAAAAAGCTTATGAAAAGGCGGTTAAGTTTGAGATGTTGACCGCCCATATAGCCGGTTTGCGACAAGCCGCCGAAGACAAAATCTACGCTGCCAAAACCCCCGAAGATGTTGCCGCCGTGCAATGCGATTTTTGCACCACGCCGCCATCACAAACTACAACGACCGAGGTGGCAGATGAGTAATCGCAAGGTGTATTTAGCTTTGTATAAGGGCAAAAAAGAGGGCCGCGGCCTCAAAGTAAGATGGGCGCGGTTTAGAGATTGGTTGGTGCGTACCGTAACCCGCAGTCCATACAGCCATTGCGAGATAGCCGTAACAGTCCATCCTAAAACACTTTACACATGCTACTCCGCCAGCGCCCGCGATGGCGGCGTGCGCTGCAAAGTGATGGCGCTGCCGGCCGAAAAATGGGATTTAATCCCCTTGCCCAAAAGTTGTATCTCGTCCGCCGTCAGTTTATATGCCCGCACACAAGGCGCGCGTTATGACTGGTCGGGCGCAATCGGTACGGTACTCAAAACTCCGCACAGCAAAAGCCGCTGGTTTTGCAGTGAGTGGTGCGCCCAAGCCTTCGGCCTTATCAAGCCGTGGCGGTATTCTCCGCAAAAATTAGCGATGGCAGTAAAAGGAGATTGATGCAGATTTAAATAAAGATGATTCGAGGGACGGCGACGTTACGGTGCGGTAACACCGTAACGCCAGCCAAGCAGACCTAACCTGCATTGACTTCAAGGCCGCCTTGCTTGTACAAGCGGCGGAATTTTAACCTAAACGGAGTAAATGCAATATGGTTAATTACCGCGAGCTGCGCTGCTCACATTGCCACAAACTGTTGGCCAAAGGCAGCGGCAGCGTACAAATCAAATGCAGCAGATGCAAAACAATCAATACATTCAGTAAGTAACTATATCAGAATGCCTGAGAGCATCATTTTTTATTGACTATTTCAGAGCGCCAAAAGAGTGCCAGAGAGCAAGTAAATTATGATGCAAAAATACTACTCAAAGGCACCGCTTCCATTTGCAGGGCAAAAGCGCAATTTCATTAGGCACTATATCAACGTGCTGGATAATATACCCGGCAACGGCCAAGGTTGGACGATTGTCGATGTATTCGGAGGCAGCGGTTTACTGGCTCATGTAGCCAAGCGCGTCAAGCCCGCCGCCCGTGTCATCTATAACGATTACGACCACTACGCTGCCCGCGTAAAAGCCATCCCCGACATTAACCGCCTGCGCCGCCTGATCGCACAACATCTTGATGGTTTCCGCAAAAAACAACGCATACCTGATGATCTTAAGCAGGCCATTATCCAAGATATAGAGCGCTTCGACGGTTTCAAATGCCATGTAGTCGTTTCGTCTTGGTTCCTGTTCAGCGGCCGTCAAGCCGCAAGCTGGCAGCAGCTATATAAGGCCGAGTGGTATTACCAATTACCGATATTTGACTACCCCGTCGCCCGCCACTACTTAGACGGCTTGGAGATAACGCGGCAGTCTTATATAGACCTAATCCCACAATTTTCAGACAACCCGCAGGCGTTACTTGTGCTCGACCCGCCGTATTTATCCACCACGCAGGCCGCCTACGCACAAGCCAATCGCTTCGGCTTGGTGGACTATCTAAAGCTGGTAAGCCTAACCCGCCCGCCGTACCTGTTTTTCAGTTCCACCCGCTCCGAGTTTATCGACTACATCAATACGATCGTATCAATGCAGCTGGATAATTGGCAGGCATTCGACCAAGCCACACGCCTAACCGTGCAGGCAAAGTTAAGCAAGGATGCCTCGTATGAGGACAACTTGGTGTACAAGTTTTAAATACCAAAAACCCCGACTTTAATCGGGGTTTAAAACTTCCTTTGGCGGTTTTTTTGTCATGCCCCTAAATGCTACTGGATGACAAAAAAAATGCAAAGTAGTGACAAAACGCGCGCCGCCTTACAACAACTCAAAAAGGCCGTGAAGCATTAAAGCCTGTTTCAACACACAGCCACGCGAAGGTGGCTGAGCACATCGCAAATCGTCGGATTCACACGGCGGGCGTTTCAACACACAGCCACGCGAAGGTGGCTGACTATCAACCCTAATCAAACGGCGCCCGCGAAAATTAGTTTCAACACACAGCCACGCGAAGGTGGCTGAGCCGAAGACAACGCACCTTGTTCAAGACTTTGTGCCAGTTTCAACACACAGCCACGCGAAGGTGGCTGACTTGTCAACTATTTTTTTTTAATCAGTTATGGTTGTTTCAACACACAGCCACGCGAAGGTGGCTGAAGCCCTTTCCCCATCCCTTGTGTCACGCGGCTTCAAGTCATCATTTGCGCTAAACAGGTTGTAAAAAGGCCATGCCGAACTATATCACGGCTTATGCACTGGCAACGGTTTGAATCGCCAAACAAAAATACTTCGCTAATCTCGGTGTGTTTTGATGTGAACCGCAGGTTGGCGCGATATAGCCGTTTTCAGACGGCATCACTCTATAGTACATCGGTCATACTCGGGCTTGACCCGAATATCCCCTAAATTTGCTGAAACTCGAGATACTCGGGGCAAGCCCGAGTATGACGGTTTTGTTATTAAACTTAAGTGGATTAACTTATAGTTGCCAAACGAATCGAAACCTTTGCAAAACCTGCGTCTGCGGCTTTTAGAGTGAAGGCCGTCTGAAAAGCGGGTTTCAGACGGCCTCTATCCAAGCTAAGCAGAGATAAGGTTAGATTAACGGGGTGGCGGTTTCATCGGATAAAGCCGATGCGGGTGCATTCTGATAAGCATATTCGGCTTTTGCAGGCGGAGCGGCTTGTTTGCCGGCTTCGGCATTGCCGAGAACGGCCTCGAGTTTGCTGTTGATTCTGCTTTCGAGCAAATCGTGGCTCACGGTTTCGGTATCGAATGCGAATAATTTGACGGATACGTTTTTTTCACGGTTCAGCTGCCGCTTTATTTCTAATGTATCTGCGCTGTCCTTGAAGCCGATAACCCAGTCGGTTTGCCCGCCTGCGGCATAGGTGATTTTTTTGAATGTGAGGTCTTCGGGGGTGATGCCTTTGTCGAAGCGCACGATATTGTTGCCTTGTGCGTCGATCAGGGTATCTCTGCCGCCGTCTTTGCCGAAAACGTAGGTGTCGTTACCGGCTCCGCCATACAGCGTGTCGTTGCCTTTGCCGCCGTTTAGGGTGTCGTTGCCCTGCAAGCCGTGCAGCAGGTCGTTGCCGTTGCCGCCGATAAGCAGATTGCCGTTTACGTCGCCGAAGAGCATGCGGTCGCCGGTGTCGGGCAGGTCGCGCAGGGCGAATTTGATGGTGTGGGTGGCGTCGTCGCTGAGTGTGCGGTCGGGATAATAAGAATGGAAGGAAAATTGTATTTCAGCTTCATGGATGCCTTTGTTGGGGATGAAAACCAAATCTTCGCTGTCGGAAACGTGGAAAATATCCGATTTAACCCATTGGCGGATGCTGCCGTCTGAAGACATATACGCCAAGCGGCCTCCGGTGATTTTTTGGATATCGTAGCTGTGTTCGGGATGGGCATTGTTTGCGCCCACGCCGAAATCGGCGGCACTCAAGCGGTAGGCATTGTTGTTGTCGATGGTCAGGGTTTTGACATTGCCCTGTATGCCGATGATGTCTTGCAATTCCCACGGCTTGTAAGAACCTGTATCGAAAACAAAATTTTGAATGGCGGCATCATCGCTGTGGGCATTTTGGTTGTGGATAAGCAAAATGTCGCGGGTGCCTTTGATGCCGACTTTCCACACGTTGTCGATACTGCCGCTCGGCAATACATCTGCTTTGATTTCTAAATCTTGCGGGCGTAAACCTGCGCCGAAACGTACGGTGTTTTCGCCTTCGGGATCGTCAAGGGTTTCGATACCGGGAATGCGGTAATCGATAATGGTGTCGATGCCGTAGCCTTTGGTGAAAAAATAGGTGTCGTTGCCTTTGCCGCCGTATAGGGTGTCGTTGCCTTTGCCGCCGTCTAAGTAGTCATCGCCGTCGTTGCTGTCGCGCCAGTAAAGTCTGCCTTGGGCATTTTTTTCGGGGCGGGCATAAGTGCCACCTATCAGCCGGTCGTTGCCTGTGCCGCCGTATAGTTTGTCGCTGCCGTCGCCGCCGCGAACGTCGTCGTTGCCGCCCCTGCCGTCAATCACGTCGTTACCGCCGCCGCCGCGCAGCAGATTGGTTTGGGCGTTGCCGGTGAGTTTGTTGTTGCCGCTGTTGCCCGTGGCTCTTACGGCCTTCTCGCCGGTTAGGGTAAGGTTTTCGATATGTTCAGACAGGGTGTAGTCGGTGCTGCTGAATACGCTGTCGGTGCCTTGTCCGGCAAATTCAACAATTTTGTCGTTACGGTTGTCCACTTGGTAAACGTCGTGTCCGTTGCCGCCGAACATCACATCTGCTCCACTGCCGCCGTCCAAATAATCGTTGCCGCCGTTGCCGTATAAATAATCGCGGCCGCCGCCGCCCACCAAACGGTTGCGGTTTTCATTGCCGATAATCACGTTGCCCGCATCATTGCCTAAACCGTTGAGCGCGGTTTTGCCTACCAAAGAAAGATTTTCAACATTTTGCGGCAATGTGTAATGAACGGTGCTGTACACGGTATCGGTGCCTTGATCGGGTTTCTCGATCACGCGGTCGCCGGGGTGGGTAACGCGGAAAAAGTTGTTGCTTTCATCTCCGTACATCACACGGGGAGAACGGGCGGCAGATTCTGCTTTCAACGCCGATGCGCCGGCTTGGCCGTCTGTTGCGGTGCCTGAGGCCCGATTTTGTTTGCTGCTCATGATAACTTCCTTATCAAAAAATCAAGACAAATAATCATTCATGAGTCGAGACGCACCCTATGGTTTGGTGCAACGCACCTTAAAAAATATTAATATTGAATATATTTATGTTGTTATTATAA